>CAZNEU010000068.1:0-5397 GCA_964571915.1 uncultured Phycisphaeraceae bacterium | reverse complement strand
GCCCGGACTTTCAACACGGAGAGCACTGAGGTACACGGAGAGAGCTCGTCTCCCTGCGATCCTGCATGCGCGGGCGCGTTCAATCTTTTTTCCTGCACTTCCGATCGCGTCGGCTTCGCGCCTTTGTGCCACCGCGTTGCCGACCTTTCTCCGTGTCGCTCCGTGCCCTCCGTGTTGAGAATCCGGTCGGACGCGAAGCCGCGATCTACGCGATCCGTTCGACTGGCTCGCTCAGGGGCAGCATCCGCGCGATCTTGAGATAGCGCTGGTAGCGGTCGTGCGTCTCCGGCCACGAATCGCCGCCGAACTTCTCCATCACCGCTTTCGCCACCTCGAACGCCGCCACGTTCTCGATCACCACGCTCGCGGCCGACACGGCGCAGATGTCCGAGCGCTCGTAGTCGCTGGTGTGGGCCTGCTTGGTGTTCAGGTTCACGCTGGGCATGCCCCGCAGCAGCGTGCTGATGGGCTTCATCGCGGCCCGCACCACGATCGGCGCACCGTTGGTCATGCCCCCCTCTAGGCCGCCAGCGTTGTTGGATGATCGCACGAAACCCAGCGCGGGCGTTTCGATCTGCGCCGGATCAAACGCGATCGGGTCGTGGACCTCGTGCCCGAAGCGCCCGGCGCACGCCATGCCCAGGCCGATCTCCACCCCCTTGATCGCCTGCACACCCATGGCCGCCGCGGCCAGACGCGAATCAAGCCGGTCGCGCCAGTCCATCGTGCTGCCCAGGCCGGGCGGGCACCCGAACACATGCGCCTCAACCACGCCCCCCACCGTGGTCTTGTCCACCTTGGCCGTGTGAATCACCTCGATCTGGGCTGCGGTCGCGGTCGCGTCAGGGCAATACGTCTCGCTCGCGTCCCGCGCGGCCAGCATCGCCGCGAGATTCCCCTCGTTCACCTGCGCCGCGCTGGCCGCAGCGTGGATCGACCGCACAAACCCGAACACCCGGATACCCAGCCCATCCAGCAGGCACCGGGCCGCGGCACCCGCCGCCACACGCGCCGCCGTCTCCCGTGCGCTGGCCCGCTCCAGCGTGTCGCGGCAGTCGGTGGTGAGATACTTCACGCTCCCCGCGAGGTCCGCGTGGCCCGGGCGGGGCGTGTAAACGGGCGGCGTTTTCGCCGCGTCGTCGAGGCGCGCATCCTTGTTCACGATGCGCAGGGCGA
Source organism: uncultured Phycisphaeraceae bacterium (assembly GCA_964571915.1). Lineage (GTDB taxonomy): Bacteria > Planctomycetota > Phycisphaerae > Phycisphaerales > UBA1924 > JAEUIX01. The sequence continues at coordinate 4,221 of CAZNEU010000068.1, read as the reverse complement.
TGGGCGAACCGATGGTGCGGCCCGCGCGCGTGCCGGAGAGAATCTCGGCCACATCCGTCTCGATCTTCTGCCGCGCGCCGCGCCCGTAGCCGCCCTGCCGCCTGCGCAACTCGGCGTTGATGAACTCGGCGTTGATGGCCAGCCCAGAGGGCAGGCCCGAGACGACGGCGACCAGCGAAGGCCCGTGAGATTCGCCGGCGGTGAGGTAAGACAGCGTGCCCATGCGCGTAGGTTATTCACTTTGCCCGCCGGTCACTTCACACGCCGCGCTTGGCACCGCACGCCGCGCACACGCCCGCCGCGGTGGGCGGTGCCTTGGAGTGGCAGACCGGGCACGGGGCCGTGCTCTTGCGCTTCTGGGCGAGGTCCGCAAGGTCGTAGCCAAGCGACAGGGGCGAACCGCACTCGGGGCAGCGGTCCACGATCAAGCCGGCGAGGTCGTAGCCGCACTGCGGGCACGGCACGGGAGTGAATCGGGGCGGCTGCACCGGTCGGGGCATGCGCGGAGCGTATGAGTGCCATCGCCCGCATACGACATCTACGACCAACGGAACTCTCGATGCACGCCTCGGGGTGAGCCCGCCCCGTATCCTCCCGCCCATGCCCGGCACGCTCCCCATCCGCCAGCACGATCTGATCATCTGCGATATCGACGGCTGCCTCACGCCCGAATCGAGCACGCCCTTTGACCTCGAAAACCTCGCCAAGATCGCCGCGCACAACCGCCTCGCCCACGAGCGCGGCGACCGGCCCACCGTCACGGTCTGCAGCGGTCGCCCGCAGCCCTTCGCCGAGGCCATCTGCCGCCTCATTCACAACACCACCATGCCCTGCGTGTGCGAGAACGGCGCGTGGGTCTATCACCCCGGCAGCAACCTCTACACGCTCGACCCCGCCATCACCGATGCCCACCTGCACGCCGTCCACGAACTCAGCGAGTGGGTCCACCGCACGTTCGCTTCCCGCGGCGTGGCGGAGCAGCCGGGCAAGACCGCCAGCGTCACGCTCTGGCACCCGGACACGACCCTCCTGCGCGACCTCGTCTTCCCCGCCGTGCAGGCCGAGGTGGCACGGCGCGGCGGCGAAAAGGGAGATTGGCCCTTCAACGCGAGCATGACCTGGCTCTACATCAACTGCGACCTCGCCCACATCAACAAGGGCGCGGCCCTTGACCGCATGTTGCCGACGCTGAAGATCCCCAAAGCCCGCCTCGCGGGGATCGGCGACACGCCGGGCGACAAGTACATCGCCGATCGGGCAGGGTGGTTTGCCTGCCCGGCCAACGCCGCGGCCCAGATCAAGGAGCACGCCCACTACGTTTCGCCGCACGCGGAAGCCGCCGGGGTGGTGGATATTCTCTCGCACCTCGTATGTGCCTGACACGCCGCGAGCGGCCTTGCACAGCGGCCCCTCGGTTCTGTGTCACGGATGCTTTGAGTGCTGCTGGCTCTCGGAGCCAGCATGGAAACTCGCAGGATTCGGGCTCGGCTCGGAGAGCCGAGGTACCCAGAAACGACCCGTCAGACAGAACCTACCACCACGCGTGCAGGGCCGACAGCGGGTTGGTGAAGTCGTCGGTCCATGCGCGTTGCCCGGGCCTCGGCTCGGGCAGCACACGCCACAGGCCCGGCTGCACGTCGGGCTTCACGCCGCGCCCGTGGCGGGCCATGAGCATCCACGTTGATTGCGACTTGCCCTGCGCCGCCTGGCCCGCGGTCACGCGGTTGTCGTGCCAGAAGAGCGCGTCAAGGCTCAGGTCTCGCGCCAGCGCGTTGAGAGGCTTGTCGAGCTCGAAGAAGCGGTTGGAGATGTGTACCGCAATGACGCCGTCGGGCCTGAGTTTGGACAGATACATGCGGAAGGCCTCGATGGTCATGAGGTGCGTGGGAATGGAATCGGCGCTGAAGGCATCGAGCACGATCAGGTCGTAGGCCGCGTCGGGCGCGTCGCCCAGCCGCTGGCGGGCGTCGCCCATCACGATGTCGATGCGGCCCTTGGCGTCGGGCACGTAGGTGAACAGGGCCGGGTCCGTCGCGATCCGCCGCACCTCGGGGTCGATCTCGTAGAAGGTGTACACATCGCCGGCCCGGCTGTACGCGGCCAGCGCACCGCCGCCCATGCCCACAAGCGCCACGCTCAGCGCCCCGGGCCGCTGTTCCATCCACTCAAACACCCAGCCGATCGGCGACGACGGGTGGTAATAGGCCTGAGGCACGGCCGCGAACTCGGGGATATCGGATTGAACCGTGTGGCGGGTGGTGCCGTGAGCCAGTGCCCGCTGCTGAACCTGCGGCTCTCGAAAGACCAGGTGAACACCGTAATACGTTCGCGCGCGATGAAGCACGTCCGCGAAGAAGGACTGATTGCGATCGGCCACGGCAAAGAGCGCCAGCACGCCCAAGCCCAGTCGCACAGGCCGCCCCACCAGCATCAGGCACGCCAGCATGGGCACGGCCACCCGCAGCATCGGCCGCTCGAAGTCGGGCGGCAGTTGCAACTCGGTGGCCAGCACCAGGCACAGGCCGCCCAGAAAGAACAGGCCCACCGGCAGGGCCACATCCAACCCCACACGCCACCAGCGCCAGTCGCTCGTGGCCCGCAGAAAACGCACGCCCGGCACACCCAGGCCCCTCGCCCCCAGCGCGCACACCAGCATGATCGCCAGCGGATACTCCCACACCCGCGAGAACACCGCGGGTGCCAGCATGGCGTTGAACCCCCCGCCCAGCACTCCCCCCACGGCGATGAGCAGGTAGAACTCGGTGAGGTGCGCGGGCGCGGGCCGGCGCGCAAACAACTTCGCGTGGGCCGCCGTGGAGCCCGCGAGCACCAGCCCCACGTGCAGGACGAGCATGAGCGCCAGATTGTCCGACACCGACCGGACGGCCCCACCCAGCAGCACCGCGCCCCCCACCAGCACGGCCAGCACGGGCAACGCTCGTGCGCACAGCGCCGCCACGCCCTGCCCGCGCGCCGAGAACGCCACCATGAACGACACGATGTACGCCGTCAGCGGCAGAATCCACAACAACGGGAACGAGCCCACATCGGTCGAGATGTACTGCGTCGCCCCCAGCGTGAGGCTGGACGGCGCGAACGCCAGCAGCAGCCACACGCCCCGATCCGTCCACGACACACGCGCGGCTGGACCCACCTCGCTCGCGCCGGCCCCGGCGATGCCCGTTGGCGACGATCCGTTGCCCGCCGCCACACCCCGCCCCCACGCCGCGGCTACCACGCCGCAGGCAATCGCCAGGATCGCATAGAAGCCGTACGCCAGCGCCCACGCCCGGCCCTGCGCGCTCAGCGGGATCAGCCGCTCCACGACGAACGGATAGCCAAGCAGCCCCACGAGACTGCCCGCGTTGCTGGCCGCGTAGAGGAAGTACGGGTCCTTCGCGTCCGCGGCGCCCGTGCGGCTGTACCACGCCTGAATCAGCGGGCCGGTGGTCGCCATGACCACCGCGGGCAGCGCGGCCATGAGCGCCAGGGCCTTGAGCAGCGGCCACATCGGCGAGCCATCGGCCATCGGCGCCCACGCCGCGGGCATGGCGATGGGCAGGGAGACCAACGCCACACCCAACACCAGGGCGTGCAGGCCGGTCTTCCACCAGCGGGCCGGGCCGCGCCCGATGAGGTGCGCATAGGTGTACCCCGCCAGGAGCGTGGCCTGAAAGAACATCATCGCCGTGTTCCAGACGAACGAGGACCCGCCGAAGGACGGGAGCAGCAACTTGGCGACCATCGGCTGCACCAAGAACAGCAGCGCGGCCCCGACGAAGATCGTGATGGTGAAGAGCCACCTCATGCGGCCGCAAGCGTAGCGGAGCGGCTCCACGTGCCAGCGGGGCGAGACTCTACACGATCAGCATCGCATCCCCAAACGAGTAGAACCGGTATCCCTGCGCGATCGCGTGCCGGTAGAGCGAGATCAGGCGGGCCACACCGCCCGGTTCGCCCAGAAACGCCCCCACCATCGCCATCAGCGTGCTGCGCGGCAGGTGGAAGTTCGTCATCAGCCCATCCACATTCTGCCAGGTGTGCCCGGGCGCGATGAGTGTCCGCGTCCACGCCTCGCGCTCGCCCGGCCGCTCCAGCAAATCCGGGAACGATTCGAGCGTGCGGGCCGTGGTGGTGCCCACCGCGATCACGCGCCCGCCCGCCGCGCGGGTCTCCACCATCAGCCGGCGCGTTGCCTCGGGCACGCGGCACCACTCCGCG
>CAZNEU010000067.1:0-2473 GCA_964571915.1 uncultured Phycisphaeraceae bacterium | reverse complement strand
CGTGCCCCGCCAACGCCCCGCCCTATGACCAGGGCTACAAGACCGCGTTCACGATCGGCGGCGGCGGCCAGTGCAACGAGCCCTTCCCGGACAACCTGGGCGACTGGATCACGCAATACTTCGGCGACCAGACCTGCGGGTGAGGTGAATGGCGGCAGGGCGCGAGCCTGAGCCTGCAAGCCCGCCGCGAGCGAAGGCACCAAGCCCCCGGCCACGAGACCGGGGGCTTTTTCGTTGGCGTTGTGCCCTGGGTGGTCCGCCGGTGCCCGGTGGTCTTCAGGTGTTCTCATACGGATTCTGTTTGAAACCCGGGCATGGTCGCCATGACAACTTGGAAGAATCACAAGGCCCCTCTCGGAGAGAGGGGGTACCCAAGGGGCCCGAATCTCAGGCAGAATCCGTATCAGCCGCGCTTCGCACGAGGGGCGGCCGCCCTTCATCCGCCGCGATGCGTGCGAGGGCGGCGAGCAGGCGCGGGTCGCCCGTCCGCCGCGCCGCGTTGCGCAGCACGATTGTGGCGTTGCGCTGGAGCATGGCGAGCGAGGCGCGCTTCATGGCGCTGCCCGTGAGGCGTGCGGTGCGGTCTGCGGCGGTCCAGTTGAGCAGGTCGAGCACATCCAGCGCGTGATGGCGGGGCGTGTACGCGGCGTGGAGTGGGGGGGGAGGCTCCGTCGGCGTGCGCGACTGGTTGTACGGGCACACGTCCTGGCAGATGTCGCAGCCGAAGAGCCAGTCGCCCACATGGTCGGCCAGCGCGGGGACGATCTCGCCCTTGTGCTCGATGGTGAGGTAGGCGATGCAGCGCGTCGCGTTCACGCTGTAGGGCGTGATGGCCTGTGTAGGGCAGGCATCGATGCAGCGCGTGCAGGTGCCGCAGCGGTCCGCTTGCGGCGGCCCGTCCGGGTCGGGTTGCAAGTGCAGCGTGGTGAGGATGCCCCCGAGCACGAAGAACGACCCTTCCCTCGGGTGGATCAGCAGGGTGTGCTTGCCGATCCAGCCCAGGCCGGCCCGCGCGGCGTGCTCGCGCTCCAGCACCGGGGCCGTGTCGGCGAAGGAGCGGAAGAGGGCGCCGGGGCAGAGCGGGCGGAGCGAATCTGCAAGAGCGTGCAGGCGCTTCTTGATGACGGCGTGGTAGTCGCGCCCGCGGGCGTACTTGGCGATGCGGCCGGGAACACCGGGCGATACCGGCGCGGGTTCGTTCGGCTCGGGCGCGTGGGCGTAGCGGTCGGCCACGATGATGAACGAGCGTGCGCCGGGCAGGAGGCGGGCCGGGTCGAGGCGGGCATCGAGGAACTCTTCGAGGAAGGCCATGTCGCCGTGCCTGCCCGCGGCCAGCCACGCGCGGAACTCGGCCTGGCGCGTCGAGGGGAGGGCGGGGCAGACCGCAGCGAGGGCGAAGCCCTTGGCCAGGCACGCCCGCACGATTTCGCGGCCTGCGCTGACCGGATCGGCGTGCATGGTTCCCTTCGTGGGGGTGCTCACACCAGCGCGTGTGCGGGGCGCGCGGCAGCCGCGGCGGCATCGTGCAGGAAGCGTGCGGCGCGGGGCAGCACGGTTTGGGCGGGGTCGAGGTCGGGCATCCAGGCGCGGTCCCACTCGAAGATGACCGGGCCGGCGAAGCGAAGTGCGTGCAGCGCGGCGAGCGCGCCGGCCACGGGCACGTCGCCCTCGCCCAGCGGGCAGGGGCGACGGGCACGCAGGTCTTTCACGCGCACGGCCCTGAGCGAGGGGCCCAGCGCCGCGATGCCGCCCGCGGGGGACTCTCCCGCGGCCTGCGCAACAGCGATGTTGAGGCAGGCCCCCAGCAGCGGGCTGGCGATGGGCCGGATGAGCGTGTTGAGCGACTGGCCGGTGGGGTACGAGCCGCCGTTCTCGACCATGAGCGACACGCCCGTGCGGTGGGCGTGGTCCGCCACTTTGGCGAGGCGCTCGATGATGCGGGCATCACCGGCGGCGCGGCGCTGGGTGCTGGGCAACTCGAAGCCGAAGACGCGCACCAGCGGGCACTCGATGGTGGCCGCGAGGGTTACCGCGTGGCAGGCGATGCGGACGGTGCGGTCGGGGTCGCCGATGGCGTGGCCGATGATGGGGGGGGAGATGGCCTCGTCGAAGCGGCAGGAGGTGCCCAGGGAGGCGACCTTGACGCCGAAGCGGGCCGACCACTCACGGATTTTCTCGGGGGCGGTGTGGGCCGGTTCGCAGGCGAAGGCGCGTGAGGCATCGCCGAAGGTGCGGAGTTCGACGGCCCCGAACCCCATGGCCGCGCCGCGCTCGAAGACGGCCGCGAGCGTCCATTCGGGGCAGCAGACCGTGGAGAATGCGGGAGTCATGGGGAGAGCGTAGCCGGGAGGGTGCGGGGGGCAGCGGGGGGTGTCGTCCAAGTTTCTGGCGGTTGCCTTTGGGTACCCCGATTCTCCGAATCGGCTACGCCCTCTCCATTCTTATCTGCACCCCTACCGCCAGAAACTTGGAC
>CAZNEU010000066.1:0-13999 GCA_964571915.1 uncultured Phycisphaeraceae bacterium | reverse complement strand
CCGGCTTGGCACGCACCATGCCCGTGAGCCGGACCACGTTCTCGACTGGCCCGAAGTCCACCTCGGCCGTCTCGAGGCCGATGGCCATGGCCGTCGCCCCGGACACCTTCTTGGGCGCGTCGGGATCGAGCGTCGCCCCCGCGGGCTTGCCGTGCCCATCGTGGGCGTAGACGGGAATCAGGACCGCCGCGGCGACGAGCGCCAGTGCGCCGATCGCCGCAGCCGCGTGCGTGCGTGCCATGCGAAACCTCCGGTTGGAGTCAGTTCAGTTGGAACGAGCGTGCAAACACCGGGTGAGAAAAAGACCGATGGCGGGCACCGAACCGGCGATCCTCGCGCGCATCGTGCGCGGCGAAGGGGCAGGGCATCGGTGCGGCGGGCGTGGCTAGAGGATGAGCGCGCAATGCAGGCGCAGCAGCGTTGCCGGGGGTCGTGCGCCCACCCGCAATCCACGTTCAATCGTGCGCAGCGGGGGGAACGCCGACGCGTCGGCGGAAGTCGGGAACGAGAGCGTCGCCACCGACACGGGCATCGGAAACTTCGGGGCCGACTTGGCGACTGTCAGCAGCGTGTCGTGCTTGCCGCAGGCGCAGTCCTCATCATCATGCCCCGTACCGCACGGCGAAGGACCCGGCTCGGGGCTTTCATGGGCAGCAGCGGCACCGGTTGCGTGATGATCGGATTCGTGGTCGTGGCTGTCTGTGAACGCGTGGCCGCGGGCTGCCGGATCGGTCGTGGTGCGGGGTGTCGCGGCATCGCACGGCGCGCACGCCCCGAGCCACGAGCGAACGTTGCAGCAGCACAGGGGCACCGCCACCGCAAGAAGCACGGTGATGAACAAGCGGGATGTGCTTGTGCGATGGAGCACGCTCGGCCGGAGTATAGCGGCCCGCACGGTCATGCGCCGCGCCCTGGCCCGGGTTCGCCGTCCTCCCGGAAATCCGCGTTTATAAAGCCCGGACGGGGGTTCGTTGTGCGGCAACCAGCGTGTCGGGCACGTTGCGCCCTGCGCCCGAGGGAGTTGGTTCGTGGGGGTTGCGCACACGGGGCCTGCCGAGCCGGTACGCCGCAGCAGCACGGGCACGGGACGGCCGCCGATGCACGAACGGCCGCGGCCGGGCGCAAGACAACGCCCTCAACCGTCGGCTGTCATGGGGCTTTCACGAGCCGCACGCGGCGACAAAGTAATCGGTGATGTAGTCGCCCAGGTTGTCGGGGTAGGGCTCGGAGCACTGGCCGGAACCGTTCGTGATGTACGCGGCCTTGTAGCCCGTGTCATAGGGGGGATCGTTGTCGGGGCAGGCGACGGCGTAGCCCCCCGGCCCGGGGAGCGGCGGCAGCGTGAAGTAGTCGGTGATGAAGTCGCCCAGGTCATCCGGGTTGATGTTGAAATCACGGTTGTAGTCGAGGTTGCCCGGGCCGCCGGGGAACGAGGCCGCGTTGGCCGGGTCGGCGCAGACGTCCAGTTCGTTGCGGTCGAAGAAGCCGTCGCCGTCGCGGTCCACCCCGAGGCGCGCCTGCGTGCCGGACCTGACGACCGTGAACGTGACTTCGCTGCCCGGGCCAGCCAGCGCGAGCAACTGCGCCTGGGTCAGGGCCTCGGTGGCACGATCGGACTGAAAGATGCCGGCGTTATACTGGAAGCCGCGTGCCTGACCCGCCATGCGGGCCTTGGCGATGAGGCCCACCTTGGCGGCCGCGGCCTGGGCCACCATCTGGCCGAGCAGGTTGGTGCTGTTGAGGTCCGGAGCCTGATCGAAGAACGTGGCCTGGCGACCGACGGAGGCGCGTGCGTCTTTGCTCGGGGGGCCGGGCAGAACCAGTTGGTTGCCGGGCGAGCCTGCCAGCAGGTCTGAGCCCGAGAAGCAGAGCATGAAGGCGACGAGGTCGGCGACCTCCTGATCGCTGTTGACGATGAAGGCGGGCTCGGCAATGAAGCGGGCGATCGAGTCGACCGAGCCGTCGTGCAGGAAGCCGAAGCCGGCGCGGTTGATGGTCTGGGTCGCGTCGAAGCCGACCTTCTTGTACATGTTGCGGAGTTGCGGCACTTTGATGGACACGTTGGTGGAACCATCGACGCTCACGAGGCCCAGGTGGCGCTCGCCGCTTGGCCCGGCCGCGAAGGGGGCGAAGGAGACGCCCGTCCAGGCGCCGTCCGGGCCCATGCCGGTGGGGAGCGTGTGGCAGGTGACGCAGGCGAACGCGCCGCCGTCGAGGCGGCGCGAGGTGCTGCGGTAGAGGGTCTGGCCGCTGGAAGCGCTGCCGTTGGGGAGCGGCTGCCCGGCGTTCCCGAAGCGGCCGGTGCGGAAGTGGCCGGGCAGGGGGAGGTTGGCGGGGAGCGTGTTATCGAAGTTGCGGAAGGGGTTGGGCGGGAAGATGATGGTGGCGAGGTAGTCCTCAAACTCCTGCATCTCTTGCGGGGTCAGGTTCGTGTCATCGCCCTGCAGACCGAGAAAAGCGCCGTTGAACTCCTCGATGCCGCGGCGGTCGCCACGCCAGTGGTGGGGCTCGTTGCCGATGATGTTCTGAAGGGTCTGGGTGGTCATGGCACCCTTCATGGGGTGGAACGGTGCGAACGCCGGCGCGGCAAACGGCGGGGCCAGCCCCAGCACGCCGAAGCCCTGGTTGCGGTCGGTGAGCGGTGCGTTGGCACCGGAGGGGTCGCCCAGGTCCCACGCGAGGCGGTCCATCTTGGAATCGATGTGGCAGGAGGCGCACGCGGCCTGGCCCAGGCCGGAGTTCTTGCGCGTGTCGTAGAGGTGCTTGCGGCCCACCTTGATGGCGGTGGGCGTGGGGTCGAAGAACGGAACGGAGGTGAGCACCGAGAGCGCGCCGGTGTCCACCACGCTGATGCTGCCCGCGAAGCGGTTGAGGACGAAGAGGCGACCCGCGGGGCCGAGCGCCAGGCCCGTGGGACCCTCGCCAACATCGATCGGCCCAGCCACGCGCTGACCGGCGGCGTCGACGGCCACGATGTTGTTGGAGCCCATGCCCGCGACCCACGCGCGCGTGCCCGCGGGCTCCCACACCATCTGGCGCGGATCGCCCATGGAGAGGTCGCGCTGGGCCTGCGGGAGCGTGCTGACGGAGTAGTCCAGGTGGGGGTTGAGGTCGCCGAGGCTGGTGGTGGCCGCGGGCGATGCGGGGTCGAAGCGCGCGTGGACGACGCGCACGAACGTGCCGTTCACGCGCGGCTCAAATCGCACCTCGTTGGTCGCCTCCGTGCCCACGACACTCACGAGGCCGCTGGCGGGGTTCACGGCGAGCGACATGCAGAGGTTCATCAGGCCGGTTGCATAGGAGACGGCCAGCGTGCCCGCGTCGATCATGGCCACATCGTTGTCTGAGAGCGTCCACCCCACGGGCCGGCCGCTCTTGGCGGCGTTGGTGCCGGAGACCAGCGATGTCCAGTCGTGGGCGTTGTCGTCCATCCACCGGCCCGCGGCGTTCTTACGCACGATGAGGCCCAGGGGCATGTTCACGCTCGCGTCCGCGGAGCGTGCGGGGAGGAACGCCGTGCCCGAGTTCGGCGGGGGGTTGGTGCCCGCGTATGGACCCGCTGGATCGCTGACGGCGTTGGGGGGGAACGCGATGGTTGCGCTGATGGCGATGCCGCCGCCGAGGATGGTGGTGTTGTTGCCGGACTCGAAGATGGCCGCGTAGACCCTGAGGCCGTCGGTGCTGACGGCGAGCGCGCGGGGCCGTTCGCCGTTGATGGTGATGCGCGTGGGCGGCGTGAGCAGGTTGGCCGGGTCGAAGACGAGCACGCTGTTGCCTTGCGAGCAGGAGACGAACGCCCGGGTCGCGCCGGGGGGTCCGGCGAACACAACGTCCGCGGGCTCGTCATCAACCTTGAGCGTGCGGATGACGTTCATGGTGGTGAGGTCCACCACGCTGAACGAGTCGGAGATGTGGTTCACGACCCACGCTTCGGTGTTGGTGCGTGCCCGGACCGAGACGGGGTCCACCCCCACACTGACCGAGCCGAGGCTCACCGGCACACCGAGTGTGATGCCAAAGACCTCCAGCCGCCCATCGGCCGTGTTCACGGCCAGGAGTTTCGATCCGTCGGGCGTGATGTCGAGCGGGTGGACGTGCGGGCTCTCGAAGTTTGCGAACGCGGCCAGGGGCGCGGGTTGGTTGAGCGCCTGCCCCATACCTTCGCCGGCATCGGGCGAGGTGGCTTCGCGATGCCACGCCGGCAGGCCCTCGGGCGGCGGCACGTACACGCTGGAGCCCGCTCCGCCCCCCCCGCCCAGACGCGCGTGCAGGGCCGCGGATGCCACAAGGCACATGCCGGCCGCGGCGGTGGTGATACGGATGAGCGTCACAGCAGGTTGCCAACGAGGCCGCGTCATCATCGTGAACTCCCGGACCTGTGCTGCCGCGGCGGCCAGCGTGGCGTGGCGGCAGCCACGGGCGCAATCGCCGCGCTTCAGCGTACCCCATGATTGGGCAATAACCAGTGCGGGTTGCGGCGGGGGCGAGAAATCCGGCCTCTGGGTGCAGGTTCCCGGGTGATGGAGCGGCGGCCCCAGGCGTGTTTCGACGCGCGCACAAGCATCGACGATCTGCCAGCGCACGGCGCGCCCCCGTGAAGCCTGGTCGTGTCTGAGTTTGAGGAAAAGACGGGCTCCGCCACAGCGGACCTTCGGTCGGAGAGCCGGGGTACCCGGGAAACTGAGACACGACCTGAAGCCTTGGCCCGGGGCCGCAGCGAGGCCGACACCATAACATCTATTGCGTGCGTGCTTCGGAGCCGATGTGAGTGGCCGGGGGTGCGCCCGGCCTTGGGCGTGCGACGTGGCGACCGACGATGCTGTTTTCCGTGGTCATCCCGAGTTACAACCGCGAGGCGTACATCGGGGCGACGCTGGGCTCGGTCTTCGCGCAGTCCTGCGAGGATTACGAGGTGATCGTGGTGGACGATGCCTCGACCGACGGAACCACCACGGTGGTACGCGGGTTTGACGAGCGTGTGCGGTTGTTCGAGCAGGCCAACGCGGGGCCGGGGGCGGCCCGCAACGTGGGCATCGAGCAGGCCCGCGGCGAGTATGTCGCGTTCCTTGATTCCGACGACCTGTGGTTCCCCTGGACGCTCGAGACGCTGCGACATCTGATCGAAGCGCACGGCCGGCCGGCGATCATCTCCGGGCGGCCCGTGATGTTCGCCGACGAGGCCGAACTGTCGCGGGTGAGTTGCGGGCGGGCCGAGCGCGAGGTGTACGCCGACTACTTCGCGTGCGATCCGAGCCTGGTGCTGCCGGGCGCGGGCCTGATGGCGGCCCGGGCCGGGGCTCTCCGGGCGGTGGGGGGGTTCATCCGTGAGCGGGTGTATTGCGAGGATGCGGACCTGTATATGCGCATGGGCGAGGCCAAGGGGGTGGTGAGCGTGCGTTCGCCCTTCACGCTGGCGTATCGCCGGCACGCGGGAACGGCGATGATGAACTTCGACCTGATTGTGGCAGGCGTGCGCCGCATGGTGCGGCAAGAGCGAGCAGGGGCGTATCCCGGCGGTGCGGCCCGGGCACGAGAGCGGCGGCTGATTCTGGCGCACCAGTGTCGCTGCGCGGCCCTCAACTGCCTGGATGCGGGACACTGGCGGCACGCGAGGGATGTCTACATGGATTCCCTCGCGTGGAACATCGCGGCCCGCCGTTGGGCGTTCGTTGTCGGCCTGCCGGGCCTGGTGCTGGCCACGGCGCTGGGCCTGCGCAAGCCGCCGGCGACCATGCACGGTGTTGAGAACCGCGAGAGCCAAACCGCTGACGGGCCTGGTGGCCGCGCCCCGCGCGTGCCCGCGGCGAGCACGAGCGGTGGGGGGGGTGAAGCGTGACGATGGTTCCGCCGCGGCTGGCCTCGGCCCTCGTGCGCGTGCCCGGCTCCATCCGCTCGCGCATTCGCATCCGCTGGCTGCGGGCGTTGGGAGCGAGCATCGGCCGCGACTGCGCCGTGAAGGGCGTGATGCTCCCGCAGAACCCGTGGGACATTCAACTGGGCGACAACGTGACGCTCGATTCACAGGTGGTGCTGCTGGCGACCGGGGAGAAGCGCGACCGCAGGCGCATCGTGTTCGGCTCCCGCATCTATTGCAACCGCTTCACGATGTTCGACGCGACGGAGTTGATCGAGGTGGGGGACGACACGATGATCGGCCCCGGGTGCTACATCACCGACCACGACCACGGCACGAGTCCGGGCAGGCGGGTGCATGAGCAGCCGCTGGTGAGCGTGCCGACGCGGATCGGGCGGGACTGCTGGCTGGGTGCGCACGTGGTGGTGCTCAAGGGCGTGGCCATCGGCGACGGCGCGATCGTGGCCGCGGGCACGGTGGTGACCAAGGACGTGCCGCTGGGCGCGATCGTGGCGGGTGTGCCCGCGCGTCTGCTGCGCCTGAGGTGATTGGTCGCCCGCCCGTGGTGGCATCCGATGGTCGGGGAACTCCGGGCCTACTCAGCCTTGCGTGGGCTGTGCGGTTGGCCGGCCGCTGGCTGCTCCGTTCCCGCGACGGCCACGGCCACGGCCGCGTCGCCGGTCACGTTCACCACCGTGCGGCACATGTCGAGGATGCGGTCAACGGCCAGGATCATGGCGATCCCGTCGGCGGGGACGCCCACGGAGCGCAGGACGATGACGAGCATCACCATGCCCCCCGAGGGGATGCCCGGCGAGCCGATGGCGGAGAAGACGGCCGTGAACACGATGGAGAGTTGCTGTGTGGCGGTGAGTTCCAGCCCGTAGAACTGGGCCAGGAAGACGGTGGCCACGGCCTGCATCAGGGCCGTGCCGTCCATGTTGATCTTGGCGCCCATGGCGCACACGAAACTGGTGATGTCGGCGGGCACGCCCAGCCGGTCGCGCACGTTCTGGATGGTTACGGGGAGCGTCGCGGCGGAACTGGAACTGCTGAACGCCACCATCTGGGCCTGGGCGATGCCGCGGAAGAACTGCCGGATGCCCACACGCGAGAAGATGAGCACCACGGCCGGGTAGATGACGAACTGGACGATGGCCAGGCCCAGCAGCACAGTGAGGCAGTAGGCTCCGAGCGACGTGAGCACCTCAAACCCGAGCGTCGCGACGATCGGAACGACCAGGCAGAACACGCCCACCGGCGCGACGTGCATGATGCCGCGCACGATGAGGATGAAGCCCTCGTTCAGCCCCTCGATCACGGCGAACACCGGGCCCGAGCGCTCGCGCGGCAGGAGGCTGAGGGCGATACCCAGCAGGAGCGAGAAGACGACGACCTGGAGCATGTCGCCGCGTGCGAGGGCATCGAAGGGGTTGGTGGGAACGATCTCACGGACCAGGTCCCACGGGCGGACGGACTTGGCGGAGCTGACGACCTTGCCGGCGGTCTCCGATTGCGTGCCGGCGATGAGTTTGGCGCGCGCCTCCGGTCCGATGAAGCGCGGCCCGCCCGGCTGGATCACGTTCACCAGCACCAGCCCGACGGAAACGCTCAGGAGGGCCGTGCAGGCGAAGATGCCGACGGTCTTGCCGCCGATGCGCCCGAGTTTCTTGAGGTCGCCCAGCGAGCCGATGGCCAGGATCATGGCGAACAGGATGATGGGCACAGCGATGAACTGCAGGCTGCGCTTGAAGAGATCGCCCAGGAGTTGGTTGAGGTTGACGGCGAAGTCGATGGTTCCTGCGGCCAGGGCCTGCTCCGTGGCCGCGGCACGGATGTCCGGACCCCACACGTTGAGGGTGAGGCCCAGGCCGATGCCCAGGGAGAGGCCGATGAGGATTTTCCAGTGCAGGGCGAGTTTCAAGGGCTCCTCCCGATCCGCGAAGGGGCGGCGAGTTTGGACGGTCGGGGAGTGTACAGGATTCGGATGCGGGCGGACGGGTCCGCCACGGATCGCGCGGCAACGGGTGCCCGGGCACCATCGCGGCCGCCTCGTCGCGACCCCGGGGTCGTACACTTTACCGCGCGGCGAGAAGAGGGGCATCGGCATGGCGAACGCGGTCGATCCGGCCAAGATTCCACAGAACCCGAACCGGCGGCCCGCGGGCGGGAGTGTGGATGCGGAGTTTGTGCGGTCGCACTACGACGTGAGCGACGAGTTCTACGCGTTGTTCCTCGACCCGTCGATGACGTATTCGTGCGCGAGGTTCGATTCGCCCGATTCCACCTTGCAAGAAGCCCAGCGGTCCAAGATCGACCTCTCGCTGGGCAAGTGCGATTTGCGGGCCGGGCACACGCTGCTTGACATCGGGTGCGGGTGGGGCGCCACCGCCGCGCGGGCGCGCGAGCGCTACGGGGCGAAGGTGATCGGCCTGACGCTGAGCAAGACGCAGTTTGAGCATGACCAAGCGCTGGCGGCCACACGCCCCGGCCTGGAGTTTCGTCTTCAGGGATGGGAAACGTTCGAGCGGAAGGTGGACCGCATCGTTTCGATCGGGGCGTTCGAGCACTTCGGGCGGGCCAAGTATCCGGAGTTCTTCGCCAAGTGCCGCGTGTTGTTGCCGGCCGACGGCATCATGCTGCTGCACACGATCACGGCGGGCAAGCCGAGCCAGGACTGGGAGTTTCTCCGCTTCGCGCACTTTATCGCCACCGAGATTTTTCCCGGCGGAGATGTGCCTTCCCCCGAGGCCGTGGTCGCCTCCGCCCGCGCGGGCAACTTCGAGGTCGTGCACGTCGAGAGCCTCCGCCCGCATTACGCCCGCACGCTGGACTGCTGGGCCGCGAACCTGAAGGCCCGCGAGGCCCAGGCCCTGGCGCTGGTGGGCGAGAAGGTGGTGGCCCGGTACATGAAGTATCTCACCGGGTGTGCGGCCCTCTTCCGCAGCGGCGAGTGCAACGTGCACCAGTTCAGGCTTCATGTGGCGTAGGCCTCGCTACCGTTGGCGTGCATGGCCGCACTGCTCACCGCCCGAGAGATCGCCAAACACTTTGCCGCGCGAACGCTGTTTGCTGGGGTGTCGCTGAGTATCGAGGAGGGCGAGCGGCTGGCGCTGATCGGCCCCAACGGCGCGGGCAAGACCACGCTGATGAAGGTGCTGGCCGGAATAGAGGAAGCCGACGGCGGCACGATCTCGCGCCGGCGCAGTCTGCGAGCCGCGTACGTGGCCCAGAGCGACGTGTTTACGCCCGGCGCCAGCGTGCGCTCGGCGGTGATGGATGAACTTGAGCGCGCGGCGAAGGCGGGTCTGCTCCCGCACCTGCACGACCACCACGAACTGGAACTGGCCGCGGAGATGACCCTGGAACGCACCGGGCTGGGGGGCCTGCTGGACGCGGCGTGCGCGGGGCTTTCGGGCGGGCAGCGCAAGCGGCTGTCGATCGCGCGGGCGCTGGCGCAAGGGCCGGACCTGCTGCTGCTGGACGAACCCACCAACCACCTTGATGTGGAGGGGATCGAGTGGCTGGAGGAGATGCTCTCTGCCGGCGGGCGCGGCGGCGGCGGTGGAGCCGCGGGGTGTGAGTTTGCATCGGTGGTCATCACGCACGACCGTGCGTTTCTGGAGGAGACGGCCACGCGGATTGTGGAACTCTCGCGCGCCTACCCGGACGGCACGTTCTCGGTGGAGGGGGGCTACGAGGAGTTCTTGCGCCGCAAGAGCGATTTTCTGGAGGGCCAGGCCCGTCAGGAGCAGGCCCTGAGCGCGCAGGTGAAGGAAGACCTGCGCTGGCTGCGGCGCGGTGCCAAAGCGCGGCGCACCAAGAGCAAGAGCCGCATCGGCGCCTCGGCCGTGCGCCTGGATGAACTGGCGGAAATCAAAGCCCGCAACGCCCCGAATCGTGCCGCGCAGATTGACTTTTCGGCCACCGACCGCCAGACGCAGAAACTGCTCGTGGGGCGCGGCCTGAGCAAGACGCTGGGTGGCAGGACACTGTTTGAGAACCTGGACGTGTGGCTCTCTCCCGGTGCGAAACTGGGCCTGATGGGCCCAAACGGCGCGGGCAAGAGCACGCTCATCAAACTGCTGACGGGCGAGATGGCCAGCGACCCGCCCACCCCGGCCATGCGGCGGAACGAGGAGACCATCGCGGATCAGTTGCCGCACGGCACGCCAGCCCTGGGCACCATCAAGCGCGCGGGCAGCCTGCGCGTCGTGCTCTTCAGCCAGCACCGCACCGAACTGGACCCGGACCTGACGCTGAACGAGACGCTCGCGCCCAGCGACAGCGTGATCTACCGCGGCCAGATGCTGCACGTGGCGACGTGGGCCCAGATGTTCCTCTTCAGCAAAGACCAACTCAAGAGCCCCATCCGCCTGCTCTCGGGCGGCGAGCAGGCCCGCGTACACATCGCGCGGCTCATGCTCGAACCGGCCGACGTGCTGATATTGGATGAGCCGACCAACGACCTGGACCTCGCCTCGCTCGACGTGCTGGAAGAGAGCCTGGAGGAGTTCCCCGGCGCGGTGGTGCTCGTAACGCACGATCGCGCCATGCTCGACCGGCTCGCCACGCGGGTGCTGGCGCTCGACGGGCGCGGCGGGGCGAGATACTTCGCCGATTACGCACAGTGGCATCGCATCCACAAGCACGAGGGTGCGGGGCGTGCTGGTGCCAAGGGGGCGAACGGGCGTGTTGCGGCCGCGTCCGCGACATCGTTGCCGGTGGGGGCCGGTGCGTCTGCCGCGACCGCACCGCGCAAGAAACTGAGTTACAAAGAGCAGCAAGAACTGGCGACGATGCAGCCTGCGATTGAGAAGGCCGAGGCCCAGTTGCACGTGCTGGAGGCCGCGCTGGGGCAACCGGCAACGCTGGCCGATCATCGGAAACTTGCGCAGGCGGGCCGGGAGGTGGCGGAGGTGCAGGCACGCGTGGCCGCGCTGTACGCACGGTGGGAGGAGTTGGAGGCGAAGGGGTAGGTCGGGCCGGTGTCAGCGGCGCGTGAGTTCGCAGATGATCTTGGCCGCGGCGGCCAGCGACATGGACACGGGCGCGTGCCCGCGTGCCCGCACACAGAGCGCCTGGCCGACGGGATCGACGCTGACGACGGCGGCGGCGGCGCCCGGCTTCAGGCCGTGCCCGGCGACAAAGGAGAGGAACGCGGGGTCCTGGTCGGTGATCCGCGCTATGTGAACCCATGAGCCCGGGTGGGAGTGAGAAAGGGGCTCACCGCCGGGCTCGCGCGTGTGGCCGCTGGCATCGGGGATGGGGTCGCCGTGCGGGTCGATCGCGGGGTGGCCGAGGTGGGCATCGAGGGCCCTGAGGACGGCGGGAGAGATGGCGTGTTCGAGCCGCTCCGCCTCGGCGTGCACGACCGACCAGTCGAGTTTGAGTGTGCGCACGAGGAAGGTCTCCACGATGCGGTGTCGCCTGAGGATGTCGAGCGCCGACCGCCTGCCCCTGGCCGTCATGGTGATGCCGCCGTAGCGCTCGGCCTTGACCAGCCCGGATTCGCCGAGCCGCTTGACCATGCTGGTCGCGGTGCCCTTGGTGATGCCCAGCATCGCGGCCAGCCGCGCCACGCCGGCCTCGCCCGTGGGCGATTCGCCGCACAGGGTGTGGATCGCCTTCAGGTAGTTCTCAACGGTCTCGCTGGCCATGGACGGCGTTCCTCGCGGACGGCACACGCCCGACTTGACACCGGCGCGGTCGCCGCCTAATGTTTGGGCGATCAAACTTTCAGATTGGAGCCGGTATGCATCGCGTGTTTGGCAGTTCGGCCCGATTGTACGACGCGTGGGGCCCGGCCGCCATGAGCCTGGGGCTCGCGGGCGCGGCCCTGGCGCAGGCCGGGGCCGAGCCGGGGACCGACAAGTCGGTGTACACCCTCTTCAATCCCACGCCGCGAGAACTGCTGCGCGACCTGAGCACCGACCGGCCCGACACCACCGAGAGCGCGTACACGGTGGACGCGGGGCACCTGCAGATCGAACTGTCGTTGGTGGATTTCACCTCTGACCGTCGCAACGCCGACGGGGAAACCGTGCGGGCGCTGGCCGTCGCCCCCATGCTGATCAAGATCGGACTGCTCAACAACGTGGACTTGCAGATCGGCATCGACCCGTACACGCGCGAGCGGACGCACGATCGTGCCGCGGGCACGGCCCGGACCGTGGAGGGCTTCGGCGACACGGTGGCGCGACTGAAGGTGAACCTGTGGGGCAACGACGGCGGCGAGACCGCGCTGGCGCTCATGCCGTTCATCAAGTTCCCGACCGCGGCGGACGGCCTGGGCAACGGCAACATCGAGGGGGGCCTGATCGTGCCGCTGGCCATCGCCCTGCCGGGGGAGTTCGCGCTGGGCCTGATGGCCGAGGTGGACTTCAACCGCAGCGAAGCCGACGACCGCTACGTGGTGGACTTTGTACACACTGCCACCGTGGGCCACGAGATCGTGGGTGATCTGGGCGGCTACATCGAGTATGCAGGGTTCCTGAATCTCAACGGCGACGAGGACTATCGCGGTTATTTCGACGTGGGCCTCACCTACGGCCTGACTGCCGACGTTCAGTTCGACGCGGGCGTACGCATCGGGCTGACGAAAGCCGCGGATGATTTCGCGGTGTTTGCGGGCGTTTCGGTGAGGTACTAGCGTGGGCCGCGGGGGCGTGCGGCAAGGAGTGGTGAAATGAGGGCTCTTTCTCGTCGTTCGATCTGTGTCCGGGCCGGTGGCGTGGTGATCGGCGCGTGCGCGCTGATGGTGTTCATGCTGGCCCCGCGCGGCGTGGCGTTGGGCCAAGCAAGCCAGGAACAACCGAAGCCCGCCGCGGCCGCGGCTCCGCTCAACATCGTGGCCACCATCGGCATGGCGGGCGACCTGGCGGTGAACGTGGGGGGCGAGCGCGTACGGGTCCACAGCATCATGGGCGAGGGGATCGACCCGCATCTTTACAAGGCCTCGCCCGGCGATGTGCGGATGCTGTCGGACGCCGACATGATCCTCTTCAGCGGGTTGCACCTGGAGGGCCGCATGGCCGACCTCATCGTCAAACTGGCCGCTCGCAGGACGGTGGTGCAGGCGACGGACACGATCGATGAGAAACTGCTGCGCGAGCCGCCGGAGTTCGCGGGGCACTTTGACCCTCACGTGTGGTTTGACGTGTCGCTCTGGTCCATCGCGGCCACGAGAGTCCGCGACGCGTTGATCGAGAAGGACCCCGCGGGCAAGGGCGCGTACACTCGCAACGCTGAGGCCTACGCGCACCTGCTCGCGGAACTGCACGCGTACGCGAAGGAGACCATCGGTTCGATCCCCAGGAGCAACCGCGTGATGGTGACCGCCCACGACGCGTTCGGGTACTTCGGGCGGGCCTACGGGCTGGAGGTGCTGGCCATCCAGGGCATCAGCACCGACAGCGAGGCGAGCCTGCAGGACATCAACGCGCTGGTGGACACGCTCGTGTCGCGGCGGGTGCCGGCCGTGTTCATCGAGAGCAGCGTGCCGCGCAAGACGATTGATGCGCTGGTGGAGGGGTGCAAGGCGAAGGGGCACAGCGTGGCCATCGGCGGTGAACTGTTCAGTGATGCCATGGGCAGGGCGGGCACGATGCAGGGCACGTATGTGGGCATGGTGCTCCACAACGTGGAGACCGTGGCGCGGGCCCTGGGCGGAAGCGTGCCGGCGAAGAAGCCCGCCCGGCTGAGCGAATGGGCCGCGGCGTTCAAGAAGTAGGACCGCTCCGGCGGCCGGTGCCGCCGCCGCAGGAGGTGCCGGATGGACGAGCAGACCGAGCGTGCCGGCCCGGTCGCCGTGGAGAACGCGACGGGGATGGTTTCGCGCGGCGCGGCCGCCGCACCCGCCCAACCGCTCGATTCTCCCGCGCCGGGCATCAGCGTCGAGGTGCACGATGTCACCGTGGCCTATCACCGCAAGCCCGTGCTGTGGGATGTGGATGTGTCGCTGCCGGAGCGGCGGCTGATCGCCATCGTGGGCCCCAACGGCGCGGGCAAGTCCACGCTGCTCAAGGCCATCCTCGGGCTGGTGCCGCTGGCGAGCGGATCGATCACGATCTTCGGGAAGGCCTTCAGGCAGGCGCGCGCGCTCATCGGCTATGTGCCGCAGCGCGAGACCGTGGACTGGGACTT
>CAZNEU010000065.1:0-4581 GCA_964571915.1 uncultured Phycisphaeraceae bacterium | reverse complement strand
AAGCAGGAGCGGCGTCGGGTCGGCTCCAGCGCGCCGATGTTCAGCGAGATTCCCGCGCCGCGGAAGATCAAGGAGTTTCTCGACGAGTACGTGATCGGCCAGCACCAGGCCAAGCGGGCCCTGTCGGTGGCGGTGCACACGCACTACAAGCGGCTGCTGAGCATGGGCAAGGACGAGACGCCCGTGGAACTCGACAAGAGCAACATTTTGATGATCGGGCCGACGGGCTCGGGCAAGACGCTGCTGGCCAAGACGCTGGCCCGCATCCTGAAGGTGCCGTTCGCGATCGGCGACGCGACCACGCTCACGGAGGCCGGCTATGTGGGCGAGGACGTGGAGAACCTGCTGCTCAAACTGCTGCAGAGCGCGGACTTTGATCTGGAAGCGGCCCAGCGCGGCATCATCTACATCGACGAGATCGACAAGATCGGCAAGACCACCAGCAACGTGAGCATCACGCGCGATGTGTCGGGCGAGGGCGTGCAGCAGGCCCTGCTCAAAATGCTCGAGGGCACCGTGGCCAACGTGCCGCCGCAGGGCGGGCGCAAGCACCCCGAGCAGCAGTACATTCAACTGGACACGAGCAACATCCTGTTCATCTGCGGGGGCACGTTCGTGGGGCTGGAGGACATCATCCGCCGGCGCGTGGGCGAGGCCCGCATCGGCTTCACCGACCTGCGGCTGGAGACCGACGAGAGCCGCGAGCGCGAGGCCCTGCTGGCCCGCGTGCAGCCCGACGACCTGATCGAGTTCGGCATGATCCCCGAGTTCATCGGCCGGCTGCCGGTGCTCGCCCCGCTCATGCCCCTCTCGGTCGAGGCCATGATGAGCGTGCTGACCGACCCCAAGAACGCGCTCGTGCGTCAGTACCAGTTCCAGTTCCAGCAGGAGGGTGCCAAACTCTCCTTCACCGAGGAGGCCCTGCGGGCGATCTCGGCCAAGGCCCTGGGGCGGGAGACCGGTGCCCGCGGCCTGCGGGCGGTCATGGAAGAGATCATGATCGATCTCATGTACGACCTGCCCGAGATGGACAACACCGCGGCCGAGTACATGATCGACGAGCACGACGTACACCACCGCCGCCAACTCCACGACCTGCGCATCAAGCGCAAAGAGACCGCCTGAGGCGGACGGGTCTTCAAGCATCGGGCAGGGTTGTCGCTCGCGCCGCCGGAGCCGGGCTCAGTTCACGGCCGCGCACACCCAGGGGGAGGCGTGCTCGCGTGGCACGGCGATCAGCAGGTGCATCCGCACGTCGCTCTCGAAGAGGGCGCGGTGCTCAGCCGGCCGGTCCGTGAACAGGTGGCGGATGGGCGAAGCGGCATCCAACGGCGTGCCCATCCCGGCCGGGAGTGTGAGGGAGAGCACCTTGGCGTGCAGGCGTGCCCAGCAGCCCGCGGCGTGGAGGCGTTCCACGACCCGGTGATCGGGCTCATCGGTGCGATAACGTGCGAGAAGGTGCAGCAGGCCTTGCGCGTCCACAGCCAGTTCCACATCTTCGGCGTGCGGGCAGCGGGCCTGCATGAGCGTGAGGCACGGCAGGCACGCGGCCAGGGATGGCGGGCCGTCCGGCCCCGCGTGTGGGTGCGTGCCGGGAAGGGCACCATCGACCAGCGGTGCGTGCGGGGCCGCGAGCTGCGTGTGCTCGTCGGCCGCCCCCGTGGTCGCCAGTGGCGGCGCGGGGGCGGGGGCAGGGAGGGAGTGCGGCGCCAAGATCGGGGCTGGTTGGGTCGTCGGCACGGTGGTGAGCAGCGAGACCACCGCCGCGGCACCGGCGGCAAACGGCCCCTCATAGACCAAGCCTCCGGGTGGCCCCGAGCCGATGCGTGTGATGCTGGCGGCGAGAGAAATCTCGATACCCAGGAACGTTTCGGTGGCTTCCTGCAGCCGCCGCCACACGTACTGCGCGCGGGCCTCGGGTGCGCCCATGATGACGACGTTCAGCATCGCCGCGTCGTGCAAACCCTGATGCGTTTCGATGCTGCGCGACAGTCTGGTGATGGTCTGATACGCGCTCACGATGGCCGCATCGTCGGCGCTGGTGAGCATGGTGACGGTCGCGGCGGGCTGGAGCGGCGTGCCGGCGCACACCTCGGCCACAGCGGCCTCCTCGTGCCGGTCCACGTGCAGGACCACGTGGGCCCGCTGCTGGCGGAGCACGGCCACGGCATCGGCGAGGCTGCCCGCGGCGACGAACGTCTGTGCCTTGGAGTGGGCGGGGGAGCCCGCCGCGTGCAACTCGATGCGGAGGCGCTGGCCGCAGACGCGAACCAGCGCGATGGGACGGGCGGACCGTTCGGCCAGGTGCCGCGCATACTGCCCGGCCCACGCGCCCGCGATCACGGGCAGGTGCCCGAGCACGAGGGCCTCGATCTGGATCGGCGCTTGCGCGAGCAACGGGGCGTCGTCGGCGGGTTCGGCGGAAACCAGGTGCAGGTGCGGATGCGGTGCGGTGCTCGTTTCGGCGCCGCTCCCTGCGCGGCGTGCGTGCGACGGCTTCACGCCCAGCGCGGCATCGTGGGAAGAGACCTGCGCGAGTTCACCCAAGAACAGATCGGCCAGCGCGTCGTACGCGGCCTCGTGCTGAGATCGGATGTGCCCGGGATCGGCGATCATCGACCATCGCTCCTCTGCCTGCGTGAAGCGGCGACTCTTCAGGCCGCGGACGTGGCGGGTGTCTGGGCGGCGGCCTGCGCGCTCGCCACGGCGACCACGCTGTTGGCCTCACCGAAGGGGTTGGGCTCGAGTTGGGGGTTGTGTGCGTCGGTGATCCACTGGCCGTCGGCCACGATGCGGTACTGGAAGCGGCCCTGCGGCAGGGGCACCACGGCCTCGTACACACCCAGGGCCGTGTTCAGGCGCATGGGCGTGGCCTCGGGAGACCAGCGGTTGAAGTCTCCCGCGATGGCCAGCACCTTGCCGGCCGAGAGCGGCTGCACGAAGAGCACGCCCTGCGAGGTGTGGCGAACACCCAGGAGCGATTGGCCGGTTTCGCGCGCGGCCCGGGCGGTGGTGCGCTGCCTGGAAAACTCGTTGAGCGACATGGGCCGGGGCGCGGCCTCCTGGAGCACGCTGGTGCGTGCCAGCAGTCGCTGAGCCCGGGCGGCAAGGTCGGCGGCGCGGGTGAGCACCGGCTGTTCGTCCGGCGTGAGCAGGGAGGTGGAGACCAGCGGTGGAATACCCGGCGAGGGCGATGCGGCAGGGGCCGGGTGGACGGTGGCGGGCTCGCGATGAACAACCACAACGGGCGAAGAGTCTGAGGCGGTGGTTTCGGGAATGCCGGTCCGGCCGACGGGATTCTCGATCAGCCAGCGACCGAGTGCCCCGTAGTCTGCCGCGCCGGTGGAGTGGGGCGCGTACTCAACGACGGGCTGACCGAAACTCACGGCCTCGCGCAGGTGGGTGTCGTAGCGGATGACGACCGGCGCGACGTGCCCCTCGAAGCGGCGGTTCAACTCGCCCAGCAGGTCGCACGCGAGCGGGTTGCCCTCGTGGTGCATGGTGGCCAGCAGGCGGTGGGGAGGAGCCACGCCCAGCCGCTTGGCGAGCGCCTTGATTGTGCTGATCTGCTTACCCGCGCCCTGGAGGGCGAAGAAGGCTGTTTCGACGGGCACCAGCACCTCGCTGGCGGCCACGAGCGCGTTGTAGGTGAGCAGGCCGATGGCGGGGGGGCAGTCGATGAGGCAGATGTCATACTGGTCGGCGAGGCGTGAGATCACGCTGGTGAGCCGCTGGTGGTTGCGGTCCAGGGCGGCCAGACCGCCGCGCGCGGATTCGAGGCCCGCGAGCCGCACGGTGCTGGGGGCGAGGTCGAGGTTGCGGCTGATGCGCCACAGGAGTCGCATCCAGTCGATGGACTCTTCGTCCCTGGTGAGCATCGCGTCGCCGATGTGGACATCGATGCGCTGCTCGGGAATGGCCAGGCCCGCGGCGCAGTGGCTCTGCGGGTCAAGGTCCACCAGCAGTGTGCGCAGGCCGGACCGACTGAAGACACCGGCCAGATTGATGGCCGTCGTGGTCTTGCCGCAGCCGCCCTTCTGGTTGATGATGGCGATGGTCCGCACGTTGGTGCTCCGTAGTCGAAGGGGTGGCGTGGGCAGCCCGGGGCCGAATGACGCTGTCGGCGGGCGTGCCGAGCGCCCGGTGGCTCAGGTATCGGACCACCGGCAGAAACTGCTTGAAATCGGGGTGTGGACGGGGTCGGTCCTTCGGGCGCATCCAAAGTTCACGCGGGGGGAGGTAGGTGGTGGGTGGGAGATGCCGGTGTAGACTCCGCCGCTATGGCCGCGGATACCGTCCAACACCTCTCGACACAGGCGGGCTACGACCGCTGGGCCGGCACCTACGACACCGACGGCAACCCGCTGGTCGCCCTTGAGGAGCGGATCGCTCTGCCCCTGCTGGGCGACGTGCGCGGGCTGCGTGTGGCCGACATCGGCTGTGGAACGGGTCGGCACGCACTTCGGCACGCGGGGGCCGGGGCGGAAGTGGTGGCGGTGGATTTTTCATCGGGCATGCTCACTGCCGCGCGGGCCAAGGTGGGTGCCGAGCGGGTGAGATGGATCGAGCATGACCTGACCA
>CAZNEU010000064.1:0-4983 GCA_964571915.1 uncultured Phycisphaeraceae bacterium | reverse complement strand
ACCCGCCGCCCCAACCTGATGCTGTGTCTGGTGGGGCGGACGTCCCGTCCGCCTCTGCCTCGCCTCCCACGCAACCGCTCGCACCTCCCCGCTGCTCTGCCTCCGTCCTCTCCCACATCGACGCCTTCAACGCCGCGATGGGCGACTACAAACTCCGCGGCGCCAAGGTCCTCATCACGCTCGCCGAGAACGAGAACACCGACGCGGTCGAACGCCGCCGCTGCGCCACCGCCCTCGTGCGCGCACCCTTCGAGCGCTACCCAAACGCCGCGGCCATCAACCCCGACCCACCCGAAGATGACGACGACTCCGACGATGACGATCCCGATGACGGCGACCCACCGCCCACTCCGCCCGAAGACCTCATGCAGGCCTTCGACCACGGCTACTGGCACTGCTTCAACAGGGAACGCACGAACAACCCCACACCGACCGTGGCCAACATCGTCAGCCACCTGAAGAGTTTCGATGGTGTCTGCGTCGCCCCAGGCCGCCAGAACCCGCTCCCGACACCGGATGCTCCGGGTGGGACCACTGATGGTCCCACCGTCCCGTCCGCCGCGCCTTCGTCCGTCTCCTCGCTCGCCGGGTCCATCTCCTCCCCCTCGGGGGAAGGTGCCGAGGTCGCCGCGTCGCAGATCCGCCGTGGCGGAGCGACGGCGGTGGAGGGGGTTGCCTCCCGCCCGGCTCACAGCCAACCGCTCGCGGCTCGCGGCCCTGCTGCGCGTGAGTCGGTGTTGGCTCCCCGCCAACCGCTCGCGGCTACCCGCTGCCTCCTGCCTTCATTTGGCCATGT
The DNA here is from genome assembly GCA_964571915.1 of uncultured Phycisphaeraceae bacterium. Lineage (GTDB taxonomy): Bacteria > Planctomycetota > Phycisphaerae > Phycisphaerales > UBA1924 > JAEUIX01. The sequence continues at coordinate 4,187 of CAZNEU010000064.1, read as the reverse complement.
GGAGATTTGCAACTCGGCCATTTGGGCCCCCGGGCCCGCCGCTCTTTCACCTCGCCGTACCATCCGACATGACCATCCGCGTGCTCCTGCTTTACCTCGCCTTCGCGGCCCTCCTGGTCGTATCGCTCGGCTGCTCGTCCAAGCCCAAGGAACTCCCCGCCGACCCGCTCGCCGCGGCCAAGAACGATGCCCTCGACATCGAAGACCGCACCGCGAGTCTCGACCGCCTCTGGGCCGCGGGTGGGGGGGGTGCCGGCTCGCCCGCGGCGCGGGAATCGCTCAAGTCCGTCGCGTGGATGGCCCGGGCCCCGTCGCCGGTGCGCGTGCGCGCGCTCGAACTCATCCTGGCCGACCCCGCCGATGCGGACGGTGCCGACACGCGCAACATGATGCGCCTCATGCTCCCCGTCGAGCCCGACATGGGCGTGATCGGCTTCATTTCGCGCACCGCGGCCCAGCGGCGCTGGACTGACCTCGCCGGGCCGCTGGTGCGCAGTTGTTCGCGCAAGGTGGCCGTGCCGGTGGATGCGGAGCGGCCCGAGCGGGCGGCCCTGCTCGCGCTCTTTCCGGGCGAACCGATCGAGCGGATCGTCTTCCGGGTGTTCGCCACGGCGGCCAGCGGCGAAGGCCGCGACCGCGAGCGGGCGGAAAAAGCCCGCATGGCCGCGTGGGAGTTGCTCAGCCGGTTGGATGTGGACGGCTCGATCCGCGCTTCGCTGCTGGATGGCGAAACCGGCGGCGGCGACCCTGTGCTTGACTCCCTCCGCGCGGCACGTAAAGACCTGGGCGCGGTGCCGCTGACCTCGTCGCAACTGGAGTGGCTGCAAACCCTGCGCGACACCGCCGACATTCGCCACGGGGCCGAGCGCAAGCAGTGGTGGGGGCAGGCCGCCGCGGCCGTCGCGTCCCTTCGCCCCGAGCAACGCGAACGGCTCTCGCTGCGACACGCGGAGCCGATCCGCTGGGCCGTCGCGAATCGGCGTGAGTGGCTTTCGCTTGATCGCGCACAACTCGCTGCGCAGATGCGCACCCGCCTCGCGGGCCGACCCAAGGCCACGCGCAACGCGCAGCGCGAGAACGGCGTGAGCGATTCGTTCATCGACAACGAAGACCGCCTCGTGTGGGCCGACGTGCTGACAATCCTGACCATCGACGACGCGATTCGCCAGGCGGGCGTGAGCACGGCCCTCTTCAATCAGGCCGACCAGGACCGTGCCGACACCTCCACCGAGTACGGCGGCATCATCCGCACCGATGCCGCGCGGCCGGACACGTTCGCAGCAGTCCTCTACACGCCGCGGGCCACGCAGCGCACCGGCGACACGCGCTTTGTCGCGTCCGATGACCTGCTGCGGGCGGGTGCCATGGCCCTGGCCCACTACCACTTCCACGTGCAGCGCGTGGACAACGCGGAGTACGCCGGACCCGGCCCCGGCGACATGGACTACGCGATGGACCAGGGGCGTGCGTGTGTCGTGTTCACCAGCATCCGCGCGGGCGTGCTGAACGCCAACTACTACCACCCCGGTCTGAGCGTCAACCTCGGCGAGGTGGTGATTGTCCCGTAGGCCCTTCGCGCACGCTTTGCGCGGAATAACCGGTTGCTGACGGGGGGTTGTCAGCCCCGCAGGGTGGCAAAGTGGACCGCGCTGCTGCGCGGGCCGATGCAGGCGTGTAGACTCATCCGGTCGCCACGAGGGCAGGGCACGCCCAGAGGTTTTCGGCCATGGACAACCAACACCGCCGCGTCGTCGGGTTTCTCGCGCTGCTTCTGGCTGTGTGGATCGGTGTCTATTGGCTCTACAACCCGACATCGAGCCGAATCACATGGGGTGAGCGACCGAGCGACGTGCTCGAAGCCCCGCCGCTGGTGGCGACCGAGCCGATCGTGGCCCCGGAGCCCTCAGCGCGGCAGGCGGTGCAGGAGCCGCGTTTTCGTGCGTACACGGTGCAGAAGGGTGATGTGAGTTTCGAGGCGGTCGCGAGGCGATTTGCGGGTGGCGGCAGCGTACACGCGTTCGCGGAGGCCATCAGCCGCGCCAACCCGCTGGCCACGCCCGACCGGCTGATCGTCGGCCGGACCAGACTGCGCATCCCTGAAGACCCGTCCAACACGCAGGGGCGGATCGTGGCGATCAACCCCGACGGCACGCCGGACGTCCCCGCCGCGCGGCCTGTCCCCGGCGGCGTTGCCGCCCTGCCCGCGGCGGGTGCGGAGGCGCAGCCCAGGGCGGGCGTGCCGGCCGCGCCGAGGGAGTATGTGGTGCAACCCGGCGACACGCTCAGCGGCATCGCCAAGAAGATGTACGGGCGCGTGGCCCTGTGGCCGCTGATCGCCGGCGCGAACGGGATGGACGAGGCCACCCGCCTGAAGCCGGGCATGAAGTTGAAGGTGCCGGCCGAACCCAAAGGCGATTGAACGCCCTACATTCGTGGCGTGCCGGAAGGGTGTGCAGCGTGCCGCTCCGGATGGTGGCTGTGCCGGTGTGCCTGGAGTTCACGAGTGTCCAAGGTCAAACGCATTCTTGTCACCGGCGGGGCCGGGTTTCTGGGTTCGCACATCTGCGACCGCCTCGTGGCGCAAGGCCATGATGTGATCTGCCTGGACAACCTCTTCACGAGCCAGAAGAGCAACATCATGCACCTGCTGGGGCGGCCGAACTTTGAGTTCATCCGGCACGACGTGACGCACCCGATCCACCTCGAGGTGGACGAGATTTATAACGCGGCCTGCCCGGCCGCGCCGGGGCACTACCAGTACAACCCCATCAAGACCATGAAGACGAGCGTGATGGGGGCGATCAACATGCTGGGCATGGCCAAGAGGTGCCGCGCCAAGGTGCTGCAGTTCTCGACCAGCGAGGTGTACGGCGACCCGACCGAGCACCCGCAGACGGAGCGTTACCGCGGCAACGTGAACCCGATCGGCATCCGCGCCTGCTACGACGAGGGCAAGCGGGCCGCCGAGACGCTGTTCTTTGACTACCACCGCATGAACAAGGTGAACATCCGCGTGGTGCGCATCTTCAACACCTACGGCCCGCGCATGCACCCCTTCGACGGGCGCGTGGTCTCCAACTTCATCCGCCAGGCGCTCCTGAACCAAGACATCACGGTCTTCGGCGAGGGCGTGCAGTCGCGGGCCTTCTGCTATGTGGATGATCTGGTCGAGGTCATCATCCGCATGATGAACGGGCCGGACGATTTTCAGGGCCCGGTGAACATCGGCAACCCCAACGAGTTCACGATCAGGCAACTCGCGGAGATGGTGCTGCACCTCTCGGGGAGCAAGGGCCGCCTTGTTCAGAAGCCCATGCCCGCGGATGACCCGAGCCAGCGCCGGCCGGATATCACGCTGGCCCGCACCAAACTCGGCTGGGAGCCGCAGGTGCAACTCAAAGAGGGCCTGACGCGCACGATCGACTACTTCCGCTCGATCATGCCCAAACTCGACGAGTTCCGGGCCCCCACGCCCAACTTCTGAGCGAGCCGGGTCCGCGGCCCCGTTACTCGCCGGGAATGTACGAAACCACGCCCTCCCACGGGCTGCTGGCCGTGGCATGGAGCCGCTTGGGAATGCGCCCCGCCAGGTACGAATCCCGCCCCGCCTCGCACGCCAGGCGCATGGCCCGTGCCATGCGCACCGGGTCTTTCGCGTGCGCGATGGCGGTGTTGAGCAGCACACCGTCGAAGCCGATCTCCATGGCCGCGGCCACGTCGCTGGCGCAGCCCACGCCCGCATCCACGATCACCGGATACGTCGGGTCGCCCCCCTTGAGCAACTCCAGACAGAGCACCAGGTTGTTGCGGTTCAGCACGCCCTGGCCCGAGCCGATGGGCGAACCCGCGGGCATCACCGCCGCGGCACCTGCTTCCTTGATGCGCAGCGCGGCGATGGGGTCGTCGCTCGTGTACGCGAGGACCGCGAAGCCTTCCTGGGCCAGCGTGCGCGTCGCTTCGACCGTGCCCATCGGGTCTGGCAGGAGTGTTTTCTTGTCGCCAAGCACCTCCAGTTTCACCCACCCCGCGCCGGGGTTGCCGAGTTGTTCGAGCAGCTCGCGCCCCAGGCGGGCGACGCGCACCGCGTCTTCCGCGGTGAAGCACCCGGCCGCGTTGGGGAGGACCGTGTAGCGGGAGAGGTCGATCGCCTCCAGCAGGGATTGGCCCTTCTCGTTGTACAGCCGCTC
>CAZNEU010000063.1:0-5172 GCA_964571915.1 uncultured Phycisphaeraceae bacterium | reverse complement strand
AACGGCTCCGTCGAAGCGAATAATCAAGAAGATCCCCGAGTACAAAGGTGGAAAGCGTGCGGTTTCCCCATTTGTGTTGGAGAAGATCGGCCTTGCCGCACTGCGCCAGGCTTGCCCACACTTTGGCGCGTGGCTGACCTGTCTCGAGAGCATCGGCACGGCCACACCGCAAGCGTGGCCGACGCTGGTTGGGATGCCCACGCTCGCGCCATGAGAAGCGTCGCTATGCCGCCACCGTCGCCGCGGCCACCTCAGGCCACGGCACCATGGGCGCAGCCGATTCCCCTACAGCGTCCCCAATCTTCCCCCATCCACCGGGCTGGTGGCACTGAAGTCCTTCCCGTGCCACCGCAAGTCGTCGCGGGCCTCGCGGCGACTTCGGTGCTCTTGACGGGGGCGTGTCCTGTCTCTCGCCATGCCATACGCGCTTCTTCGCGCGATCGCCCCTGCGCTCCCCGCCACCATCCACCACCCGAGCCACACAACCCCTCCCCTCCTCGCCACAACCCTTCCCGCGCTGCGCGCCCAAACCGTTTCGGCGCGCAGCGGATTCGGTTCCGCTCGCACGCGATTGGGTCAGGTGCGACCCCGGCGGTGGCCGGATCGCACGCATGTCAATCGCCCGCGCACACAACCCGCGCGCGGGCGGCCCAAAACCGATCCGCGGCGAGGCAAGAGCGGTTGCGTGCGACCGAGAACCGTTTGTGTGCGAACACAAGTTCGTTGGGCGCTCAAGAAACGCTTGCCGCTGGCCGAAAACGCAGGAATGGCGACCATTCTTCCCAGTGATCCGTACGCGATCGTCAACACCGTGGCCGTGATGGCCCAGTTCTGGACCGCCAATCAGGCCCAGATCGGCTCGACACCGGCCCAGGTGGCCGCGGTGAACGCCGCGCTGGCCACCGCCGAAGAGGCGCAGGCCGCGGCCCATGCCGCGCGGCAGGTGGCCGAGGCCGCGACACGCGAGTTCTACAACGCTGCCCGCACGCTCCGCACGGCCGCGGCCGTCGTGGTCCGCAACGCCCAGACGCTCGCCAAGGCGACCGACGACGCCGAGGTGTACCCACTCGCGGGGATCAACCCGCCGAGCGTGCGTTCGCGGCTTGCGCCCCCGCCCGCGCAGCCGCTGCACCTGCACGCCGAGATCGTGCCCACCACCGGCGCGATCGTGCTGAGTTGGCAGGCCCGCAACCCGCGCGGCGTGAGCAACGTGGTCTACCAGATCCGTCGCGGGCTTGATGGTGAAATGCCCCAGACGGTCATCGGCATCGTGGGGGGCGGGCGCGATGACCTCACCAACGAGGCGGGCCCGGCCAAGTCTGGCAGCGCGGGCAAGGGGGGCCGCATCCGGGCGTTTCGGGATACGAGCGTGCCCGCAGGCACCAAGGTGGTGCGATACGCCGTCACGCCCATCCGCGGCAACCAGACGGGGCCGGTATCGAACATCTTCTCGCTGCAACTGGGGGCAGCGGGCGTTGCCGTGGTGCAGCAAGCCGGGATGAAGCTCGCGGCGTGAGGGCCGAGAGGGGTGAGCGGGGCGGCTACAGCGGCCCCAGCCTTCCACCATCGATGGGCAGGTTGATGCCGTTGATGTACCCCGCGAGGGGCGACGCGAGAAAGAGCACGGCCGCAGCGATCTCGTCGGGCTGGCCGAAGCGGCCCGCGGGCGTGGCCGCGATTGTTTCCTTGCGGACCTGGTCTTCGGAGATGGCCTGCTTGGCGGCGCGACCCTTCATGATCGAGTCGAGGCGGTCGGTGGCGGTGTAGCCGGGCAGGATGTTGTTGACGGTGATGCCGAAGGGCCCCAGTTCGGTGGCCAGGCACTTGCCCCACGCGGCCACGGCGGGGCGGATGATGTTGGAGATGGCGAGGTTCGGGATGGGCACCTTGACGGAGGTGCTGGTGATGTTGATGACGCGGCCGTAACCGGTCCCGCCTCCTGTGGCCCCCCCGGCCCCAGCACCCTTGAACCCCGGCAGCAGCAGGCGCACCAGCGCGTGGGCGGAAAGGAGTTGCGCGTTGAACGCGGCCAGCAGCGCGGCAGGCTCCGCATCGATGGCGCTGCCCGCGGGCGGGCCGCCGGTGTTGTTGATGAGGATGTGGAAGGGGCGGGCTGGGTCGAGCGCCTTTGAGACGGCCGCGGCGGTAGCGTCGGGCTGGGCGAGGTCAGCGAGGATCGAGGAGTGGGGGACGCCGGCAACGACTGGCAGTTGTGCGAGCGCGGCAGCCAGGCCCTTTTCGCTGCGGCCCAAGAGCGCGACCTGAGCGCCCGCCGCGGCCATGAGGCGTGCGCAGGCGAGGCCGATGCCGGAGGTGGAGCCGCAGATGAGGGCGCGTTTACCGGAGAGGTCGATCTTCATGGGGCGACGTTAGCCGCGCACGAGCCAAATCGGCCACAGATGTACACAGATAAACACAGATACGGAGGTGAGGACGCGGATGAGCGCGGATAAACGCAGATGTGCAAGACCCGGTAAAGGCATGGGCGAGGTGGGCAGATCTGTGTCGATCTGTGCCCATCTGTGGCTCGTCTTCTCCTGATCCGCGTTCATCGGCGTTCAGTCTCCACGGCGACTCTGCGATCTGCGTCCAGAGTTGTTCGGTTCGCCGCCGCGGGTTGGCGACCGATGCAGCACACGGCGAAGGCGAGGCCGGTGGCGATGAGCATGTGCCACGGGAAGGCCAGGTTGAAGGCCGCGATGTCGGGTGCGTTGGCGAGGGGCAGCATGGCCGTCCACCACTTCCAGACCGCGGGCTGAAGGAGGAGTACGACGAAGAAGCCGGTGAGCAGCGAAGCGACGGCGCTGGCGGAGTTGCCGCGGCGTGTGAAGATGGCGCACAGGAAGACGGCGAGCAGGCCGGAGTAGGCGAAGTTCATCACGCCGAGGGCGAAGTCGATGAGTTTGGTGTCGGGCGATGAGCGTTTCCAGAAGATGCAGGCCACGGCGAAGGCGGCGAGGACGAAGCCCCAGCCGACGGTGGCCCAGCGGCCGGCGAGCAGGTAGTGGCGGTCGGTGCGGCCGGGGACGATGTTGGTGTAGAAGTCTCGCACGAGTGTCGCGGCCATGGCGTTGATGGCCGAGTTCAGGCTGCCCAGGCCCACGGCGAAGATGCCCGCGACCATGACGCCCGAGAGGCCGGCGGGGAGTTCTTGCAGGATGAAGGCGAGGAAGACGCGGTCGCTCGACACGGGCGGGGTGGTGGGCGCTGCCGCGCCCATGAGGTCTGGGCGCTGATAGAAGATGTGCAGCAGCAGGCCGATGGCGAGGAAGACCGCGACGATGGGGATGCCCATGCAGATGGCCACGAACGCCGAGCGGCCGCCTTTGACGGCCGTCTTGCACGTGAGCATGCGCTGCACCATGTCGTGGTCGGTGCCGTAGGAGGCGAGGTTGAGGAGCGAGAAACCCAGCAGGGCCGTGAGGACGGTGTAACTCGCGGACCAGTCGATGCCCTGCGCGCTCACGCCGGTACGGAACACAGTCAGTTTCGATGCGCCGCCGGGGCCGGAGGTCTGCAGCGCGGTCCATACTTCTCCCAGCGGCACGGGGATACGGCTGAGGATGATGCCGATGCCCGCGAGCACCGCGCCCAGCAGCACGATCACCTGCACCACGTCCGTCCAGATCACGCTGGCGATGCCGCCGATGAGCGTGTAGATGACGGCCACAAAACTGAGCACGACGATGGCGATGGCGAGCGATGTAGGGTCGTCTGCCTTGTCGGTGCCGAAGAGGATCATGGCGAGCGGGATGGCCGCGATGTAGACGCGGGCCCCGCTGGCAAACACCCGCCCCACCATGAACGCCGCGCTCGCGGCGTGCTTGGCACCCCGCCCCAGGCGCTGCTCCAGCAACTCGTACACGGTTGTCACGTTGGCCTTGTAGAACGCGGGGATGAAGAACACCGCCACGATCACGATGGCGATGATGCCGCCGATGTTGGTGGAGAGGTACGACAGGTCCCCCGCGTACGACTGCTGCGGGGCCCCGATGAACGTGGCCACGCTCAGGCTGCTGGCGATGATGGAGAAGGCCACCGCCCACGCGGGCATGCGCCGGCTGGCCACGAAATACTCACGCGCGCCCTCCGGCTCGCGCCGCGCCATCCAGATGCCGCTCACCAGCAGCACCAGCAGATACACACCCACCACGGCCCAGTCGAGTCCGCTCATGCCGCGGCCGACGGTTGAGGCGAGCGTGGGCGCGGCGGCGAGTGTGGTGAACAGCGGCACGGGCCGATCATACAGCCAAGGGGCCGCGTGTGATCTCGGCCGCGGCGCGCGGGTGTGGTCCAAGTTTCTGGCGGTTGCCTTTGGGTACCCCGGTTCGCCGAATCGGCTACGCCCTCTACATTCCTATCTACACCCCTACCGCCACAAACTTGGACTACACCCCGGCGTGCCCGGCGTGGACGCGCGGCACCGCCGCGAGGAGTGCCCGCGTGTACGCGTGCGCTGGGGCATTCATGATCTGATCGCGCGGGCCGGCCTCGACGATCCGGCCGCCGAGCATCACGGCCACGCGGTCGCACATGTGGCGGACCACGGCCATGTCGTGGCTGATGAAGAGGATGCTCAGGCCGAAGTCTCGCCGCAGGTCTGTGAGCAGGTTGAGGATCTGCGATTGAATGGAGACGTCCAGCGCGCTGGTCGGCTCATCGCACACGAGCAGGCGCGGGTTGCAGGCGAGCGCTCGGGCGATGGCGATGCGCTGCCGCTGGCCGCCGGAGAACTCGTGGGGGAAGCGCGTGGCCGCATCCCGCGGCATGCCGCAACGCTCAAGCAGCGTGCCGACCAGGCTCGCGGCCTGGGCGCGCGAGGCGGCGAGGCGGTGAACTTGCAGAGGTTCGGCGATGGCCGCGCCGATGCGCATGCGCGGGTTGAGCGAACCGGCGGGGTCCTGGAAGACGATCTGCATCTGGCGGCGGAGCGCCCGCAGTGCGGTGCCCCGCGCGGCGAGCACGTTGATGCCGTCGAACATCACGCTGCCGCGCGTGGGCTGGACGAGGCGGAGAACGGCCCGCCCGACGGTGGTCTTGCCCGAGCCGGATTCGCCCACGAGGCCCAGGCACTCTCCGGCGGCGATGGAGAAGGAGACCGAGTCCACAGCCCGGAGCAGCGGTGCCGGGCGCAGAAGGCCGACACTGCGCCCCGGGAACTCGACGCAAAGG
>CAZNEU010000062.1:0-5778 GCA_964571915.1 uncultured Phycisphaeraceae bacterium | reverse complement strand
GATCGCAGATTCGCGGTGGCGAACTCGCGAGGCTCCGCGACCGCCTCGGTGCTGGCTCACCGCCAACCGCTCGCGGCTCACGGCTCCCACGCCAGCAAGCAGTCGTCGCCTGCCTTTGGCTCGGCTCACCGCCAACCGCTCACAGCCCACGGCTCCGCGGCCTCCCGCCTCCTCGCCGCCTGCGGCGCAGCCCGCGCATCCGGCGATCCCTGAACCACCCGCCCCACCCCCCCGCTACACTCCTGCCCGCCCAGCCGCGCACCGCCACCCAGCCCCCGCCCGGAGCGAGCATGGATTTGCAGGTCGATCTCAAATCCCTGATCCGCGACATTCCCGACTTTCCCAAGCCGGGCATCGTGTTCAAGGACTTCACGCCCCTGCTGCGCGAGCCGCGGGCGCTCGCCATGGCCGTGGAACTCATGGCCAACCCCTATCGCGGGCGCAATGTGGAACTGGTGATCGGGGCCGAGAGCCGCGGCTTCATCTTCGGCACCGCGCTGGCGCAAACGCTCTCGGCCGGCTTCGTGCCCGTCCGCAAACCCGGCAAACTCCCCTCCAAAACCTCCAGCATCGCCTACGACCTCGAGTACGGCACCGACAAGGTTGAGATTCACCTCGATGCCATCCGCCCCGGCCAGCGCGTGCTGCTGGTAGACGATCTGCTCGCCACCGGCGGCACCATGGAGGCCTGCTGCAAACTCGTGCAGTCGCTCAGGGCCACGGTCGTGGGCATCACCGTGCTCATCGAACTCACCTTCCTGCACGGGCGCGCACGCATCGCGCCCTTCGGCGAGGTTCACACCGTGCTGAAGTATTGAGGGCCGGGCACGCGCATGGACTACGCCGCCACCGGCGCGCCGCCAAGGCCCACCGCAACTTTCACGCCCGTGTTCACACGCAGCGTGCTCACCCACTTGCCGTCGGGGTCCATCTTCACACCGTGCGCGGCATAATCCGCAAGGTGGATCGAACTATCAATCAGGTAACAGAAGGCGTGATCGCCCTGACCGATGGGCACGGTTGCCGTCCACCACCCGGGATACTGCCGCGCCATCGGCACACGCTCGCGGCCCCAGTCGGTGAACGTGCCCACCACCTCCACCCGCGCGGCGTGGGGCAGATAGACCTTGAAGAACACATTTCCCTGAATATCGACGACGATCATCGGTTGTCCTCCAAGAAGCAACCTCCTCGGATCCACCTCCACCCACACATGAGCATACCACGCATATACGCGTTGGCGAGTTCGCGCACGGATTGTTCATCCTGTGGACAGCGTGTGCGATATCGCGTTCCCCGCACCACCAGGCGGGTCTGTACACACCCTGTTCGTAGGTTGCTTCACCTACGGGCCTTGCGAGCCGCGGCCACAAGTTGGGCCGCGCGGCGGGAATCCGGCTCGGCCGCCCAGCGCCCGCCGCGCTTGAACCAGGAACCCACGATCACGGCATCCGCGTGCTGGAACATGGCGACGATGTTGGTTGGCGTAACGCCCGAGCCCACGATGAGGGGAAGTTTGCTTGCCGCGCGCACCTCCGCGAGGTCGTCGGTGTCGGTCTCTTCGCCCGTGAAGCCGCCCGTAACCACCAGCGCATCGGCTCGGAAAAACTCCGCCGCGTGCGCGAGGTCGGAGAGTGAAAGGTCAGCCGTGAGCGCGTGCGAGGCGTGCTTCTTGTCGATGTCGCAGAAGAGGCGGATGTGCTCGGCGCCGATGGCACGCCGGTAGCGCAGCAGCGGGCCCGCCGCGGCGGCAGCGAGCAGGCCCTCATCCGCCACATGCGAGTACACGAAGTTCTCGACGCGAATGAATGACGCGCCGGAGGCCAGCGCGATGGCGAGGGCCTCTTCATGCCCGCTGGAGAGCACCTGCACGCCCAGCGGCAGGCCCGGCGCGGCGGCCCGCACGGCGAGCGCGGCGGCGGTCATGGCGGCCGTGATCTCCGGCCCCTGGCGGCCGTTGATGTACGGCGCATCGTGCATGTTCTCGATCATCAGGCCGTCGAAACCCGCCTTGGCCAGCAGGCGCGCCTCCGCCGCGGCCTGCTCGGCGATGCGGGCGATGGGCCGCTTGCCCGTCGGCGAGCCCGGCAGCGCACCGAGGTGGATCATGCCGATGAGAGGCTTGGTTCGGCCGAAGAGTGCGGAGAGTGTGTCGGCCATGGGTGCTTTCGGGGGAAGGGTCGGAGCGGGCCGCTACGCTGTGGCCGTGGCCCTGATTATCGCCGGTATTGACGAGGCCGGATACGGCCCGCTGCTCGGCCCCCTGTGCGTGGGGATGTGCGCGCTGGAGATCGCCGATTGGTCTCCGGGCGACAAGGCCCCGGATGTGTGGGCCTTGTTGGGTTCGTGCGTCTGCCGCAAGGCGGGCGACAAGCGACGCCGCATCGCCGTGGAAGACTCGAAAAAACTCAAACTCGCCAACTCCAGCACCACGCGCCATCCGCTCACGCACCTCGAGCGCGGCGTGCTGGCGTTTCTCGCGGCCGAGTGTAGAGAAGCCGTGCGGACCGATGCGGACCTCTACGCCGCGCTGGGCGCGCGCGTGGAAGACCAGCCGTGGTACGCGGGGGAACCGATCAACCTGCCGGTGGGCACCTCGCGCGCGGAACTGGCGATCGCGGCCAACACCCTCGCGGGCGGGCTTGCCGCGGCGGGCGTGCGGTCCGTGCGCCTGGCCTGCCGCGTGGTGGCGGAACGCGAGTACAACGCGCTGGTGCGGCAGTGGGGGACGAAGGCGGCCACCACCGGCCTGGCCCTGCGCGAGCACCTGCGCTTCGCCTGGGCGAACTGGGCCGGGCGTGCGGGCTCGGATGCGAGCGAGGATGGGTGCGTGCTGCGCGTGGTGTGCGATCGCCAAGGCGGGCGCACGGCGTATGCCGAGAGTCTGGCCCGCTGGGTGCCGGGCGCGGAGGTGGTGGTGCAGGATGAATCGCCCGCGCGCTCGCGCTACCTGGTGCGGAGCGCGACAGGCGCGGACGGCGCAAGCGGAGCCGATGCGGCACGCGAGATGGTGGTGGTGTTTCAGCCCGAGGCCGAGTCGGCATGTTTGCCGGTCGCCCTGGCGAGCATGGCGGCCAAACTCACGCGCGAACTCCTCATGGCCCGCTTCAACCGCCACTTCCTGGCCCGCATGCCCGAACTCAAGCCCACCGCGGGCTACCGCCAGGACGCGGCACGCTGGCTGCACGACGCGGCGAGTGTGTTGTCTCGCAGCGAACGCGCGGAGATGGTGCGCATCGCCTGAGCGGCTCAGGTGTTGGCGGGCTCAATCGTGCCGCGGCACTCGCCAAAGCCGATGCGGCGGTGGCCCTCGCGCTCGCACCAGGCCCGCATGATGACCTCATCGCCGTCTTCAAGGAAGATGCGCTTCTCGCCGCCGGGCAACTCGAAGGCCTTGCGCGGCAGAGGCTTGCCGTCCGGCCCGTTGCCCACCCACGAACGCTCGAGCAGGCAGCCGCGCGATTCAGGAGATGGGCCGGAGACCGTGCCGGAGGCGAGCAGGTCGCCGGGTTGCAGGTTGCACCCGCCGCTGGCGTGGTGGGCGATCATCTGCGGGAAGGTCCAGTACATGTCGCGCAGGTTGCCCAGCGAAACCCGGGCCGCGGGCACGTTCTGCGCGCGCATCGTGGCGGAACGCAGCAGCACTTCGAGGTTGATGTCGAAGCCCCAGGTGGCGTCCTTGGCGCGCAGGTAATCCAGCGGTTGCGGGTCGGCCTCGCTCCGTGCGGGGCCGGGAATGCGGAAGGGCGCGAGCGCGTGGCGCGTAACCACCCACGGCGAAACCGATGTGGCAAAGTTCTTGGCAAGGAACGGCCCGAGCGGCTGGTACTCCCAGGCTTGCATGTCGCGTGCTGACCAGTCGTTGACGATGCAGAGGCCGAAGAGGTGGTCGGGGGCGCTCTCGATGGGAATGGTGGTGCCGAGCGGATTGCCGCGGCCGATCCAGCAGCCCACTTCCAGTTCGTAGTCGAGCCGCTTGCAGGGGCCGAAGACGGGCGACTGGGCACCCTCGGGAAGCGTCTGGCCCGCGGGCCGGCGGATGCTCGCGCCCGAGGCGACGACGGAGGACGCACGCCCGTGGTAGCCGATGGGGACGTGCTTGTAGTTGGGAAGCAGCGGGTTGTCTGGCCGGAACATCGACCCCACGTTGGTGGCGTGGTGGATCGATGCGTAAAAGTCGGTGTAGTTGCGGACGGCCATGGGCTCGATGAGTTGGGCGCCCTCCAGCGGCCGCACGGCCTTCTGGCGCAGGCGACGTGCCGACTGCCCGCCGGGGTTGCCCCAGGCAAGAAACTCCTGCAACTTGCGCCGCAGGAGGTGGATGGCCGCGTCGGGCCGCGAAGCGAGCATGTTCAGGCGCGGGGCGTGGAGGGCGCCGTGGAGACCATCCACCAGGTCGCGCTCGCCCGCGTCGTCAGTCTCAAAGTAGCCGGTGTGAAAGAGGAGGTCGATATCGAGCAGGCTGTCGCCGATCGCCGCGCACGCGGCGGGATAGGCGCGGCCGTCTTCATCGGGCTCGCGCACGAAGATGCCGAAGGGAAGGTTCTGGATGGGAAAGTCGCTGCCAGCGTCGTTGGCGGATTCGACCCAGGACTTGAGGGCAGGGTTGAGCGTGGGGTCGTTGGGGTCGGGCTTGGGCATGGGCATGGGGGCAGGTTATGGCGGGGGTTGCGGCGCAAGGGGGCACCTTCACCCTCCGCGCGTCTCGGCATTGCCGAACTCGCCTAGGCGCTGCTGAAGGATCGCGCCAACGCGGGCGGCGAGTTTTTCGCTCGCGGTCTTCTCCGCAGCGCCATGAGCGAACTCAGTGTGCATCTGTTCGGAGTACTCGCGGTGGCGGGTCAGTGCCTCGGCACACGCGGCGGGGTCGCGCGGCACGGGGATCAGGCCGCGTCGGCCCGCTTCGTGGGCGGCCAGCGCGAGGGCGGCACGGGACTCGTGGCCGAGTTCAAGCGTGTGCCCGTCCATGTGCAGTTCCGCCTTGCCCATGAGCGGGCTGGCGATCACCCTGGCTTTGCCGTCGTGGAGTTCGACCGTCTCGGCGTTCTTGATCTCGGCCCCGTAGAAGTCTTCGGGAAAGCGGCGGAGGAGCGAGGGGTCAAGGGCTTCCCAGACTTCGCCAGCCATCGCCTCGGCCGAAGGGCTGCCGCCGCGCTTGGTCCGCTTCTTGTTCTCGTTGGCCCGCAGTTCCTTCTCGCGGATGACCCGGTGCATCGCGGTCATCTCGGCGTACAGGCGGTCGCGGGCGATGCCGCGCTCGGCGGAGTCCGTCAGACCGAGCAGTTCCAACACGGCGTCGTCCAGCGCGAGGCGCGCGGGGTCCTTGAACTCGTCGGTGAGGTTGCGGGTCTTCCGCCTGGTCATGGCGTCGAGTGCCGCGTGGATGCGTTTGGCGACGGCGGGCGCGGCCCTGCGCACGTCGGGCACGGGCATCATCTTGACATCGACGACTTCGGTCTTGAGGTTGCCCTCGGTCCCGGCCCAGCGCCCGAACAGGTGCTTTTGCATCGCCACCAGCGTGGAGTTGAGGACGCCGCAGAGGGCAGCGGAATCACAATCGAGAGGATACACGTCGTAAAGGTTGCAGTTGCAGAGCAACTGCCTGTCGTTGAGCGGGACGATGTGCCGGTACTGCTGTGCCTTTGGCCAGAACATCGCCCCGCGGCGATCCGTTGTGAGGTCGTACCACTCGCGAGTTTTGCTTATACGCCCCTGAACAGTGCGCCCCTGATCGAACCCTTCCCTTTCGCGATCGTTCGTGCAGATTCAACCAAATCC
>CAZNEU010000061.1:0-6756 GCA_964571915.1 uncultured Phycisphaeraceae bacterium | reverse complement strand
ATCGAAGACGCGAGTTTCAAGCAGAAGGTGTACCTCGAGACCAACCAGCGGGCGGGCCGCATCGTGCTCTCGTCCTTCCGCGAACCGGCCAACGCCCTGCGGGCCCTGCAAGAACGAAAGATCGAACTGCGCAACGCCGTTGACGAGGACGCAACGCTGCAAAAGGCCGAGGCCGCGGGGGGCCAGCCCGCGCAAGACGCGACCCGCCGCCGGCGGACGATCATGGGGACGGTCGCGGAGGCCGCAGGGCTGAAGTGGCTCGAAAGCCTTGCCCTTGTCGGACGGCTGGACCCGAAGTTCACCGTGATGGCCGATGCGGAGGTGGCCCTGGCCGAACTCAAGGCCAAGTGGGACAAGACCAGCCCCCCCAAGGAACTGGCCGCCTACGACCTGCCCTTGCAGTGGATATTCACGGCCATCGGCTTTCTCGGCTTTGCCTACCTGGTGGTGCTGGTTCTGCGCGTCAAAGCCACCACGTACGGCTGGGACGCCCCGGACCAGCGGCTGCACCTGCCCGGCGGCAAGGCCATCGTGCCCGCCGACGTGAAAGAGTTTGACAAGCGCAAGTGGGACAAGTTCTTCGTCTTTCTGCACCTGAGAGACGGGTCTCGCCCCGTGAAACTCGACCTCTACCGGCACGCGAAACTGGAAGGGTGGGTTTTGGCGATGGAGAAGACGGCCTTCCCCGAGCAGGCCAAGGCCACGGAAGCCGCCGAGGAAGCCACCGCGGCGGCGTGAGCCCCTTCGGCCCAACGTCAACTACTTCCCCGATGCCCGCCGCGCTTCCAGGAACAACTCGCTCACGCTCTGCCGCCCGCGGAACTCGATCGCGTTCTGGTTGCGCACGCCGTACACCAGCAACTGCTCCGCGCGCTGGTCCAGAATCACGAGAATGTCCTCGCTACCGGTGTCCGCCGTGAGCGCCGCAAACTCGCCCCCCGCCGCCACCACATCGGCCCGCGCCTCCCACGTTCGCAAGGCATCGCCAACCACCGTTACACCCAGCGCGGCCACTCCGCACCACAACACCGTGCGCACGCGGTCTGCTGCCCGGGCGGGCGCGATGGCGGCGGCCGTGCCCGGGGGTGTGGTGTGCGCGCTCATCGTCCTGTCCCCTTCTGGTTGGCCGCGGCATCGGCGGTGAGGTTGCGGTGCCCGATCCCCGCCAGTTTCCGCGCCGCCGGGTCCCAGCGCACACCCACCAGTTCCTGGTTCATCGTGTCGATCAGAAAAATGGCGTTGGAGTTGGAGCCCATCGTGCGCCCCGAGAGCATGAGGTACTGCCCGCGCGCCCGGCTCGTCGGGCCCGCGTTCCCCGGTGCATGCCCCAGCGGCCCCTGGCTCACGCCGAACTGCGCCAGCGCCGCGGCCTCCAGCACGCCGGCCGCCCCCGCACGGCTGGCCGCTCGCCCACGCTCCGCACGCCACGCGCCCAGAGACACCAGCACCGCCACCAGGGCCACATTGACCACCATAAGCACGCCGGCCGAAACCCGGCGCGGCACAGCGGTGGCCATCGGTGCGGGGGGTGGGGTTGGTGTGCGGTCGCTCACAGGCATCAATCCTTGTGGCCGCGCTTGCTGGGTATGAAGTTCACACCCACCACCAGCAGCAGGATCAAGATGCCCATGCCCATCGCGCCAAGATCGCTCTCGGCTTCCTTGGGCGGGTTCATGGTGGGGGGCGTGAGCCGCTGGATGCCGATGCCGCTCTGGGCCGATGCCACATCCGCGGCGACCGCCAACACACACGCTGCGCCGAGGACAAGCAGTGCTTTTCTCATAGCCGTCAAGGGTAGGTCGGCTCGCAGGGCCGACTCTTCGAGAGGCATCCGCTCGCCGAGCCGACTCTGACCACGCCCGCGCGCGTCTACATTCACGCCATGCAGATCGGTTCCCGCCTCATCGGCCCACTCCAGACGCCGTACGTGATCGCTGAGATCGGCGTGAACCACGACGGCGACCTGGGGCGGGCCTTGGTGCTCGTGGAAGAAGCCGCGGGGTGCAAGGTTGATGCGGTGAAGTTTCAGGTGTTCGAGGCCCGGCGGCTCATGTCTCGCGCTTCGCGCTTGGCGGGCTACCAGGCCGCGGCCGGTGAGGCCGATCCTCACGCCATGCTCCGCCGCCTGGAACTGCCCCTGGACAAACTCGCCACGTGCATCGAACTCGCCCACGCCCGCGGCCTGCACGCCATCGCCACCGTCTTCTCGCTCGAACTCGTGCCCGATGCCGCGGCACTGCCGTGGGACGCGTTCAAGACCGCTTCGCCCGACATCATCCACAAGCCGCTGCTGGATGCACTGGTGGCCACGGGTCGGCCCCTCATCGTCTCCACCGGCGCAAGCACCGTTGATGAAGTGGAGCGCGCACTGGCGTGGCTCCGGCCAGCGCACCAGCGCCTCGCGCTGCTCCAGTGCGTGAGTTGTTACCCCACGCCCATAGACGAGGCCGCCATCGAGGGGATCGGCGCGCTCGCCCGCATCTTCTCCGGCCCCGTGGGCTACAGCGACCACACCAAGCAAGCCAACACCTCGCTGCGGGCGGTGCTGATGGGCGCGTGCCTGCTCGAGAAGCACTTCACGATCGACAAGAGCCTGCCCGGCCCGGACCACGGCGCAAGTTTGGAGCCGCCCGGCATGCGCCGCTATGTGAGTGAGGCCAACCGAGCCGCGCGGTTGCGCGCCGCGATGCCCGAGTACGCGGGCAAGATCGCGGCCCTCGCGGCGGCGGGGCGCAAAGACCTGCTCGACTGCGAACGCGATGTCCGCACCGTCTCACGCCAGTCCATCTGCACGCTGCGGGCGCTGCCCGCGGGCCACGCGCTGGCACTCGCCGACATCACGTTCAAGCGGCCGGGCACCGGGCTGGAGCCGTTCCGCCTCGGCCACGTGCTGGGCCGGGCTCTCACGCGGGCGCTCGAGGCCGATGTGCCGATCACGCACACCGATGTGGGCCTTTCGTGAGCCGCCCGCGAGCGCGAGCCGATACTCTCACCGCCGCCATGCCCCGCACCCGCACCAAGCCGCGCACCGTCGCCGTCGTCACCGGCTCGCGTGCCGAGTTCGGCCTGCTGCGCCCGGTGATGGATGCCGTCGCGGCGAACAAGTCGCTTCGCCTGCGCGTGGTGGCGGCAGGCGCGCACATGCTCTCGCCCGCTCGCACCATCCGCGAGGTTGAAGCCGCGTACACCGTCGCCGCGCGTGTGCCCATGCAGCGGGCCGGGCACTGTGCGCGAGCAGACGATGCCAAGGCCGTCGCGCGCGGCATCGACGGCTTCACGCGCGCGTTTGCCAAACTCAAGCCCGATTGGGTCGTCGTTCTCGGGGACCGCATCGAGGCCTTCGCCGCCGCCACCGCCGCCAGCATCGCGGGCCTGGCCGTCTGCCACATCCACGGCGGCGACCGCGCCGAGGGCATCGCCGATGAGGCCATGCGCCACGCCATCACCAAACTCGCCCACCTGCACTGCGCGGCCACCACGCAATCCGCATCTCGAATCGTCCGCATGGGCGAGCGGCGCCGGCACGTCCACATCACCGGCTCGCCGGCAACCGATGGGCTGCGGCGAATCCGGCCCCTCGCGTTCGACGACTGGCTCCGGATGGACCTGCCGATGGCCATCTTCCTCCTCCACCCGAGCGGTCAGGGCGCTCGGGCCGACACCCTCGCCGCCACCGCCGCCCTGCGGGCGTGGGAGCGCAGCGTCGGCGGCCGCTCCACCCTGCTGCTCCTGGAACCCAACCACGACGCCGGCCGCGCGGAGATCGTGAATGCCATGAACACCTTCGTCGCGCGCGGCCCCTGCGGCACGCTCGCAAATCACCTGCCGCGACGGCGCTTTATCGCTCTGCTGAAGCGCATGCGCGAAGGCACGCCCATGGGCATGCTCATCGGGAACTCTTCTGCGGGCCTCATCGAGTGTGCCGCGCTGGGTGTGCCGACCGTCAACATCGGCCCGCGCCAGGCCGGGCGCGAGCAGGCCCGCAACGTCGTGAACGTGCCGACGCCCTCGGTTGCCGCTGTTTCAAGGGCGCTCCTCGCGGCCGCGCGCCTGGGCACCAGGCTCAGGCCCGCTTCCATCTTCGGCACCGGCCGCGCCGGCCCGCGCATCGCCGCGCTGCTGGCCGCCACCAACCCGCACGATGCCTGCCTGCTCCGCAAGCGCAACGCATACTGAGCAGCACCGCTCGGGCGGCCCGATAACGCACCACATCACGGGCACGTTCGAGCGTGCGCCGAAGTGCGCCCCGGCATGGGCCGATACCTCTGGCGGGTGAACACTGCCGTTCACCACCGGAGCGCACCCATGGCCGTTGAAACCGCAGCACGTGAGCAGGCCGTTGCCGGCGCCATCCGCGAGATCGCGCACATCGCCACGCTCCCCGAGGTCACGCTCAAGATCATCAAACTGGTTGAAGACCCTTCCAGCACCGCGCAGGACCTGCACAACGTCATCGCCAAAGACCCGGCGTTGTGCTCTCGCATTCTCAAGGTCGTCAACTCCGCGTTCTACGGCCTGCCCGGTCAGATCGGCTCCATCAACCGCGCCATCGTGCTGCTGGGCCTCAACGCCGTCAAGAACATCGCCATCGCCGCCAGCCTCGCCAAACTCTTCAAGGGCGGGCAACTCACGCCCACGTTCAGCGCCAAAGACCTCTGGACACACTCCGTGGCCGTGGCCGCGGGCACCAAGGCCGTGGCCCACGCCATGAAACTGGGCCTCGCCGATGAGGCCTTTCTCGCCGGCCTGCTCCACGATGTGGGCGTGATGGTCGAGATGCAGTACGACCGCAACAAACTGGCGGAAGTGCTCGACCGCGTGGCCGCGGGCACGCCCATGCTCGCGGCCGAAGAGGCCGTCTTTTTCGCCACCCACCAGGACTTCGGCATGGCCCTGGCCGAGAAGTGGAAGTTTCCGCGCTCCTTCGTTCACGTCTGCGGCTACCACCACCGGCCCTTTGACCTGCCCGCCGACCACCGCGTGCTCACCTGCATGATCGCCGTGGCCGACCGCCTGGCCGCGGAGATGAGCGCGGGCTTCACGCTCGACACCCCCGACGCCGCCATCGGTCAGGACCTGCTCGACGAACTCAAACTCACCGCCGGCGACATCGAGTCCATCCGCCAGAACCTCCCCAAGCAACTCGCCGACATCGAGGCCCTGCTCTCGTAATCGCTCACCACGAAACAACGCCCGGCGCGTGCGCGGCCACACGTGGCAGCCACCGCCGGGCAATCGGTCTCTCTTTCTTTCTCCCTCCGGGCGGCCGCACGAAAGTGCCGCCGCTCCCTTCGGGCGACGCCGACACTTTGGTGGGGCGGACGTCCCGTCCGCCTTCCAATGCCAAGCCCCGGCTCGCGCCAGGGCCTCCTTGGGCTCACTCAGTTCACGCTGTTGTGATCCAACCCGTCCTTGAGCGGCGTGTACGGAATCTTCGCCGCGCCCTTCTCGGCGCCCGCCGCGAGCGCATCCACAATCTTGTCCCCCCACCGCTGCAAGTACGGCAGCAGGTGCGGATTTCTCGCCGGTCTGTGCTTGTACGCCTGCGCCTCGGCGTAGGTGTTCTCGAACGGCTCGCCCTTGGTCGCCAAGCGATACAGCATCACGCACCCGCTCGTTCGCTGGGCACCCGCCGCACAGTGCACCAGCACCGGGTGGCTCGCGGCATCCACCATCACACGCAGCGCGGCCACATACGCGTTCGGGTCGCCCGTGCCGTCGCCGTGCAGGTAATAGCGCACGCGCCGCACGCCCAGAGCCGCGGCGGTGGCCTGGGCCTGCTTCTCTTCGATCGACCCATCGCCATACGCCCCCAGGTCCACGATGGTCTTGATCTTGTGCTGTTCCACCAGGTGCTTCATCATCGCGGGTGTCTGCCGCCCGGACCGAAACACCTTCCCCTCCTCCACCACGCCGAAGTTGCGTGCGAAGAGGTCATCGCGCACGCCGTAGCGGAAGCCGAAGCCCAGCCCGCACGCGAGGAGCGCGACGGTGAAGATCGCGATGAGGGGGTTTTTGGTCTTCATACAGCACACGGTGGGGGGGTGGTGCGGCGGACGTTCCGGTGGGGCGGACGTCCCGTCCGCCATTCCCCAAAGTGTTCACTCATCCATCCGGCGTATCAAGCAGTTGTTGCAGCCGCGCGGCCAGCGGCGGAGAAAGCCGTGCGGTCCACGATGCGTCCACGAGCCCGATGTCGATGAAGTCGCGCAGGTGGGTCCGGTCTTTGTCGCGAAACGCCGTGAGTTTCACCCGCACAAGAGCATCCAAGGTCAGAACACGCAAGCCACCCATGTCCGTCGCCTCGGATACATCGGGCGCGGGCTCGTGTTCGCCCGGCTTGACCATCTCGCTGGCAAAGATGATATGCACCGCATCGCGAGCCGAGGCCGTCGCGTGGTCAACAAACATGTCCACACCTGCGGTCTGCCGATGCACAAACCCCGCGCCCTCAAGGGCCGCCCTTGCCGCGGCAAAGTCCGCCCGGCGGATCAGCACATCCACATCCTGCGTGTTGCGCACCGCGGCCCGGTCCACCGTCGCCACCCACGCGGCCACCGCGTTGCCGCCGACCACCGCGTACGCGACCCCGCCGGCCCGCAGGGCCGCCGATGCACGCACGAGACGCTGACGCACCTTCACCACCGCAACCCCCATCCGCTTAAGGACATCCACCGGGCGAGGCTCAGCGCTGGCCTTGGGGGATTGTTCGACCGGGCCTCGCCTCCTTCCCCATCGCCCCGCGCCTTCCTTTGT
>CAZNEU010000060.1:0-4310 GCA_964571915.1 uncultured Phycisphaeraceae bacterium | reverse complement strand
GTAAACGATGTCCCCGAACACCGTCAACCATGTGGCCGGTCTATACATGCCAGCGGTGGGGGTGGCCGAGTCCGCGCGGCCGGGGGAGGCGACAATGCAGCGTTCGGTGCCACACTTCACCCGCACCGCACCACCTCCATCTCCGTCGCCACCCAATCCACACGCACATCCCGCTCATCCCGCGGCACGGCCTCCACCATCTGCACGCCAAACCCCACACCCACCTTCACCGCGCGCACGCCCGCCTGACTCAGGAACCGGTCGTAAAAACCCCCGCCGCGCCCCAGCCTTCCCCCCGCGCGATCAAACGCCAGGCCCGGCACCAGCACCACGTCAATCTCGCTTGGGTCCACCGCGGCCACATCCGGGCGGGGCGAGCGCACCGCGTGCCGGTCGGGCAGCAGGTCGGCGTTGAAGTCGGTGATCGGCACCGCCTCCAGCCGCTTGTTTGCCCAATCCACGCGCGGCACACACACACGCACACCGCACTCCAGCGCCACCATCGCCGCGGGCGTGCAGTTAGGTTCGTCCGGCAGGGGCGCGTACACCAGCACCGTCTTCGCGGCGTTCCACGCCGGAATCTCCGCGATGCGGCGGCAGGCGTTGCCGGACATCCACCACGCATCATCGGCCTTGATGGCCGCGAGCGCGGCACGCATCGCCGTGCGCAGCGCCACCTTGGCGGCCTGAAGCGGATCGGGCGACGGTGGGGGGGGCGGCACGGGCGTGGGCATGGAGCGGAGCGTATCGCACTTCGTGCCCGCTTGAACCGTGTCTTGGCGTGCGAACTTAACCGTGGCTGATCACGGTCAGTCCGCTGATCTCGCCAAAATCGCTCCGGTTGTGGGTAACAAGGGGCACGCCGTGCCGCACCGCCGCCGCCGCGATCCAACAGTCGCCGCACGACACGGGCTTTCCGGCGCGGCTGCGTTCCGTGGCAATCGTTGCCCACGCCCGCGCCATGTGTGCGTCATACGGCAGCACCACGTACTGCTGCATCACCCGGTCGAGCACCCGGCAACGCTCCTCGCCCCACCTGCGAGAGAGAGACCACCGAAGGAGTTCGGCGACGCACATGAACGACAGGCAAAGTCGCTTGCCCTCCAGTCCCGGAGCATACAGCGCCGCACGTGTGTCCCCCCGGAACAGGAACGAGAACACATCGGTGTCGACCAGCACGGAGTCCATCACCGACGCCCGCTTCTCACGCTCTTGATGAAGTCATCCACCGATTCGTCGGCGGGCCATTCGCCCTGAACGTCCTTGATGGTGCGCAGCGGCCTCACGCCCTGGGAGATGGCAAGTGCCTCCAGGGATTGTCCGTTCCAGAAGCCGTTCGGGGCCGTCCCCGCAGAGGCATCCGCAGCGCGGCAGTCCACGGCAGAACCTTCGGGCAGACTCACCGGCTCGGTGGGCCGCACCACGCCGTCCTCAAAGATGCCGCGAAAGTCCATGATGGGCTCCACTTCCGGCCGCGCCGCCGCAGCCATGCGTCCATCGTAGTCGAGCCTCACGCCGTGGTGCCGGCGCTCTGCCCCCGCGCCCGCCGCGCCTCCTCCAACCGCTCCGCCAGTACCTTCTCCGCTCCGTGCTGCGTGGGCCGGTAGTACTGGCGGTCAATCCCCAGGTAATCCTGCGCCCCGACCATGCCCAAGGTCGCCGAGGGCGTGCCCCGCTCGTGCGTGTACTGGTACTGGTCCCCTCACTGACGTACGGGGCTCGTTGCTCCGCGCTCAGCGCCGCCGCCGCGCGGCTGCCAGCCCGGCCAGGCCCAGTAGCGCGCCAGCGCCGGGAGACGGGACGAGGGACAGGAACCCGCGGATCTCGCCGCCGGGGAAGATTGACGAGTGAACGTTCACATAGGCCGTGCCGTCGGCGATGCTCTGGAACAGCACCGCCTCCGCCAAGGCCGTGGTGCCGCCGCTGGCCGTGATGAAGCCGGCGCGATAACTTGACGCGAGCGTCATGTCCAAGGTGGCATCAAAGCTGCCCGAGGTGGCGCCCGTCGGGAAGCCGACGAACGTCGGGACGGTCGTTGACGCGGCAGCCGTGCCCGCGCCCGCAACGGCGGTGGGCCCGTGGATGTGGGCCGCGGTGTTGCCGGCCACGAGGCCCATGAAGTCGATACGCACACGCATGGTGTGAGCGACCGGATCAATATCGACGAAGGAGACGCCCGTGGCGGGTGAGGCGTTCGGAGGCGATTCGGCGGGGCCGGTCAGGTCGGCCTGATACGAGACGACGGCCGCTTGGGCGGTGCTCGCCGCTCCGCACGCGATGATGGCGGCGCAGGCACCACGCGACAACGAACGCTTGTGAGAAATGGGCATCTGAATTCCTCCTCCAAACTCTTCCCTTTGGCCCGCCGCGCGTGCGGTCGCGACCACTAGCAGTCTGCCGCAGCCATGACGCGCCGCCAGCACTTTCGGCGCAAAATGTTCGATGTTCAGGTGGACCCGACGTGGGTAAGGCGGATGGTCGGTGCTTGTGGCCGACGGCGTGCCCTGCTCGTGCGTGTACTGGCAGTGGTCCCCTCGCTCACGCTCTCATGCCCCGCGCGGCCCGGGTATCTGCACCAAGGCGCGAAGTCCCGAAGGAAGGCAGCGATCAACCGCGAAGGGCTCGAAGGCCACGAAGGTCTCGGGCTTTGCCCTTTGTCCTCGGCATCGACCTTCGCGCTCTTCGCGTCTTTGTGCCAAGGGCTCGGCGGGTCAGTTCCGCGAGTCGCGCACGCGCCGCCAACTCTCGGCGGGCTTCCCATCCGCGTATTCCCACACCGTTACGGGCAGTTTCTTCACGCCCCAGGCCCGCGCCGCCGCGTGCGTGGGAAAGAGCACATCCAGCCGGTGCCCCTTGATCGCCCCGCCCCGGTCCAGCACGGGCACGATCCGGTCCGCGTCGTAGCCGGGAATCGAGATCATCGAGCCCAAAGGCAGAATCCGCGTGTCCGCGGCCACCAACTTGTGGGCGTTGGTCTCCACGGCGTGCAGCGAGGCCGTGATGCCATCCGCCGAGTCGCCGCACGAGCGCCAATCCGGCGAATAGGCCGTAACCTTCATCCAGATCGTGTGCTTGGGCCGCGCGGGCCGACCATTGAACCATCGCAGGGTGGTGTCGGCGTGCAGGCCGTCGGGCAGGGTTCCGGGTGCCTCGCCCACCGGGGCAGTGATCTCGGCCGGGTCGCGATCGGCCAGCGGGTCGTCTACCTGAATCTGCTCGGCCGCGCGGGCGGCGGCGCCACCGGGCGCATCCACCATGGCCAGGGCCGTGGCCGAAGAACGGCTGGTGAGTTCCTTGGTGATGACCGCCGAGGCAGACACCACCAGCAGCACCAACGCCACCACGCCCGCCTCGGCCAGAGCCGGGCGGGCAAGCGTGGGTCGGTCTGTGGGTTGGTCTTTGCTCACTTGGGCCTGCATTGGGGAAGGAAGTTGTAGGCTTGCATTCACTATCGGGCAACTACTTACCATACTATAACCGAACGTCGGCCCGATGCATGCCCCTTCTGCACCCTTTGCCGATGCCCCACTGACGACGTTCTGTCAGTGGGTGGGCCGATATCTGGGGGCAGGGGTTCTTCCGCTCA
Source organism: uncultured Phycisphaeraceae bacterium (assembly GCA_964571915.1). Classification (GTDB taxonomy): domain Bacteria; phylum Planctomycetota; class Phycisphaerae; order Phycisphaerales; family UBA1924; genus JAEUIX01. Next base: position 724 of record CAZNEU010000060.1, on the reverse strand, counting down.
CTGCCGCACGCACGCGATGTCGACTCACTCGCCGCCCCGACCATGCTATGCAAGTGCTTGCCATGATGACACTTACAGAGATTTTGGGCTCGGCACTCATCGGCCTCGTCGCGGGCCTCTTCGGCGGCTTGGCAGGTGTCGGCGGGGCGATTGTGATTCTCCCGAGCCTGGGCGTGCTCTTTGGCTATCCGACCGCCAACACCCAGCACGGCTACATGGCCGCCGCCATGGTCGCTACATTCGTGGTTGCCCTCCCCGCGGCTCTGAGGCACCATCGGCACAAGGCCGTGCGGCTTGACCTCCTCCCCGCCATGCTGGTGGCCACGGGTTTGGCTGTCGCGGCTGGCGTCTGGGTCAGCAACTGGCTCCCCGGCTGGCACCTGCAACTGGGTCTGGCCGTCGCGCTGGTGTATTTTTCGTTCCAAATATTCAGGGCTGCGCTGCGTCGCGTGCCCGAGGCACCACCCCGGCCCGAGTTGACGACCAAGCCGCGTATCGCCCTCTGCGGCACGCTCGCCGGGTTGCCCGCGGGCCTGCTGGGTCTGGGTGGCGGGATCATCAATGTCCCCCTCTTTCAGTCCCTGCTGGGCTTGCCGCTGCGCACCGCCATCGCCACCAGTTCGGCCCTGATCTGCCTCACCTCACCCATCGGTGCGGGGCTGAAACTGGCCAGTCTGGCCGGTCTTGGCGAGAGTGCCGCCCGTGCCCTGCTGCTCGCCCTGGT
>CAZNEU010000059.1:0-6117 GCA_964571915.1 uncultured Phycisphaeraceae bacterium | reverse complement strand
GGAGCGATTGCTGGGTCGTGAGGGGCGGGGGGCACGGGCGGAGCAACGGAGCCTGAGACGGCTGGCCACCGCGGGGGCGGTGCTGGTTGGCGGTGCGGGCGTGGTGTGGATCGCGGTGCTGGTCTGGCGGCGCGTCGCTCGGGCGGTGAGCGGCACGCGCGGCCCGGGGTTGCACCGGGTGGCCGGCGGCCGACGGCGGCAGGCGCCGCCCTTTCATGCCAAACTGCTCGCGGTGCTGGCGCGCGCGGGGTATGTGAAGCCCGCCGGGGTCCACGCCCGGTCGTTTGCACGCCGTGTGGAGGCTGAGGCAGGGGGGCGGGCCGCGGGCGTGGTGGCGCTGATGGAGTTGTACTACGCGGCCCGCTACGGCGGGCGCACGCTCTCTCGGGCCCAGGGCCGCGAGGCCACCGCGCGGGTGCGGCTTTTGGCGCGTTCGCTGCGAGGGGCCTGATAACGCGCCGGAGCGGCAAGGGTTGACGAGTTTGGGGTCTGGGCAAGCGTGTCAGCGTCAGCGCCGCCCCTCGCCCCCGCGGAACGCGAACGGGCGATCCGATGAGAAACCTCGGGATCGGTGTGCGCGGAGTTGCGCCCCCGAACCCGAGGGAGACTCTGCACATGCCCGCTTTTCGCTCGCGCACCGACCGGTGGAAGGACCTCCTCGACCAGATCGCCCTGCGGGGCGGCGCCATCGAGATCGCCGTGGCGCCGCCGGATTCGGGCGACACGCCCGCCGCGGCACCCGCCGATGGGCCCGATCGCACCGGACCGGCCGAGCCCGCGGATGTGGTGTGGCGTGTGCGACTGCTCGACATCACCGCCGATGCGCTGGTGGTGGAACCGCCCGCGGCCCTGGGCCGCACGATCCAACTGCCCGAGGGAACGCAACTGGTGGGTGCCCTCACGGTGGGGCAGAACCGATGGATGTTCCGCACACACTGCACGAACTACGCCAACGCACGCGGCGGGCCGAGCGGCCAGACGCTGGGCCTGCGCCTGGCCCTGCCCGCCGAAGTGGAACGATGCCCCCGCAGGCAGTTGAACCGCGTGTCAAGCGCCGAGCTCCGCCTGCCCGCCGTGGAGTGCTGGCTGCTGGATGACCCGGCCTCGACCATCGCGGCGGAGACGGCCAACCGGGCGTCGATCCTCGCTCACCTTGACGCGCGGAGTGGTGCGGGCCACTCAAACGGGGCATGGGGCGAGGGTCCGCTGGATGCGTTGTGCCTGCCGCGCACCGGGCCGAGTTTGCGTGGGCAGATGCAGAACCTTTCGGGGGGCGGCATGGGGCTGATCCTGGGTCCGGAGGACTGCGCGACGGCCCAGAGGGCACGATTCCTGTGGCTGAAGATCGACCTGCGGCCCGAGATTCCCGAGCCGCTTGCCCTCACGGCGCGTGTCGCGCACGCGCGCCTCGACTCCAACCGCAACACGTTGGTGGGCCTGGCCTTTGATTTCCGCCACCACCCAGCCCACCAGCGCTTTGCCACCGACCTGCTGGCCGACTATGTGCAGCGGCTGGCGGGGCGGCAGGGCCGGCGCAAGGCCGCGTGAGCGGGCGGGCTTTTGCTACGATGTGCCGATGGCGGCAGCAACCAGCACAACGGCGGTGGCCCACGCGCCCATCGGTATTGCGCTGGATGTGAACGACCTCGGGCGTTCGTGCGCGTTCTACGCCGGCACGCTGGGCTTTGAGGTGGTAAGCACCATCCGCCCGGGCCTGATCTACGAGAGCCGCACGCTGCGCTCGCCGCTGGTGCCGCAACTGGACCTGACTTTGCGTGCCGCGTTCGGGAAGCGCGCCACGGGAGGCGGGCCGGGGAGTTTGCTTGCGATCAGGCTTCGAGTGGGCGACGCGGCGGCGCTGGTGGAGCGGCTAGGCCCCCTGGTAAGGTGGATCGGCGCGGCACCGGCGGCCGGGGGGGCCGCGGGTGTGCTGCGGTTTGCCGACCCGGATGGGTACCACATTGAGATCGTGCCCTGAGCCATGTCGGGGGCAGCCCTCAAGCAAGACCGGCCCGGGGGCGTCGGGGCTGGCAGCCGCGCCGGGGCGGGTGCCGCGCAGAGATATTTGTGCATTCTTGATTCGGGGGTCCACCCCCCCTGTAATAGGGCTCACTCCCCGGTCTGTATGACCGGGGTTCATTCGGCTCTGCACACGCTCCCGGCCGTCCGGGTGTAGACCGTGCGGGCCGTTCAGGTCTGCTCAACAGGCTCGCACGCGCGGGCCGGGCGAGCGGGTCCGTCGGGCGCGAGTTGGCCCGGCGCATAGATTTGCGCGACCTTCCGTTGTTTGAGTCTTCCCGTGAACCCGCATCTGAACGATTTCAACGCATCGAGCATCGGGAACGCAACGCCGCCGGGCGTTGGGCACGCCCGACGGGTGCGATGGATGCTGAACCAGTAGGAAGACTTTGGCAGGCCTCGCGATCTGAACGGCTTGGCGCACGCCGGGGCGGACCCCCGAGCGTGTGCAGCGCCCCGATAGAGCACCGGACCCGCACATGCCGGGCCGGAACGCATTGGAGCGCGACGATGCTCTGGCAGAATCTCTCAGCCACCTTCGGACCCGGTTCGTTCACGCGTGCCGCGACGCTCGCGGCGATCCCCACCGAAACCCTGCTCTGGGCGGGTGGTGCGCTCGTCGCCGGTGTGGTGGTCGGCCTGGCGATCGGCGTGCCCATTCTCAGGCGGCAGGCGGGCGGTGTGCTGGCGGGGGCGAAGGCGGATGCCGCGCGGCTCACGAGCCGCGCGGAGGAGGATGCACGCTCGACCGTGCAGCGGGCAGAACTGGACGCGGACAAGCGCATCCAGGAGCGCAAGGAGAAGTTTGAGCGCGAGACCGAGACGGCCCGCAACGAGATTCGTGAGGGGGAGCGGCGGATTGCCAAGCGGGAAGACCTGCTGGACAAGAAACTGGAGAGCCTGACGCAGAAGGACGACCAGGTCAGCAGGCAGATCGAGACGCTGAAGCAGCGCGAGGCACAGACGACCGCGAAGGAGGCGGAACTGGAGGCCGTGCTGGTGCAGCAGCGCGACAAGTTGATGTCGATCACGGGGATGAACTTCGAGCAGGCCCGGGAACTGCTGCTGCAGCGCGTGGAGGATGCCTGCCGGCAGGACATCGCCAAGGTGGCCCGCAAGATCACCGACGAGGCGGAGGGCCAGGCCAAGGAGAAGGCCCGCGAGATCACGCTCATGGCGATCCAGCGGTACGCCACCGAGCACACCAGCGAGAGCACGGTGCGGACAGTGCCGATCCCGTCCGACGACATGAAGGGCCGCATCATCGGGCGCGAGGGGCGCAACATCCGGGCGATCGAGAAGGCCACGGGGGTGGACATCATCGTGGATGACACGCCGGGCGTGATCGTGGTGTCGTGCTTCGACAAGATCCGCCAGGCCGTGGCGGTGGAGAGCCTTCAGCGGCTGATCGCCGACGGGCGCATGCACCCCACCCGCATCGAGGAGGTGGTGGAGAAGGTGCGCTCAGAGATGGACCAGAAGGTGAGCAAGGCCGGCAAGGACGCGGTGCTGGAGGTGAACCTGCGCAACATCCACGGCAAGGTTTCCGACACCATGGGCAAACTCATGTTCCGCACCAGTTACGGGCAGAACGTGCTGCGGCACTCGGTGGAGGTCGCCTTTCTCTGCCAGATCATCGCCGATCAACTCGGGCTCGACGGGGCGCTGGCACGCCGCTGCGGCTTTCTGCACGACATCGGCAAGGCCATGGATCACGAGCAGGAGGGAACGCACCCGCAGATCGGCCACGACTTCGCCAAGCAGTTCGGCGAGCGCGAGCCGGTGCTCAACGCCATCACCGGGCACCACGGCGACGTGCCCTCAACCAGTTTCTACACGCCCATCGTGATGGCGGCCGACGCGGTGTCAAGTTCGCGGCCCGGTGCGCGGCGGGAGAGCCTGGACAAGTACATCCAGCGGCTGGAGCAACTGCAGGACATCGCGCTGGGCCACAAGGGCGTGAACGAGGCCTACGCCATTCAGGCCGGGCGCGAGGTGCGTGTGATGGTGGATGCCAAGAGCGTGTCGGACGATGAGGCGCTGGTGATCGCCCAGTCCATCGCCAAGCGTGTGAGCGATGAGATGACCTTCCCCGGCGAGATCCGCGTAACAGTTCTTCGCGAGACGCGCGCGGTGGAAGTGGCCCGGTAAGATCGGCGAGCGGGCGGCCGCGCGCCGATGCGCCGCCTTGGCGGTTACTTCGCGGGGCCGCCGCCGCGCCACGACCAGTCGAGCGCGCGATCAAGCACGGCCACGTCGCCACGAGAAATGAGGCTTACGGCGAGGCGGTCCATGGCCTCACGCTGGGCCCGTAGCAGGGCCTCTCGCTCAAGTTCCGGCCGCGCGGCATCGAGCGACACGCCGCTGCCAGGGGTCTGCTCCTCAACCAGCACGATGCCGTAGCCCCGCTCGAACGCAAGCACGGGCGTGAGCGCGGGCCCGATGCCCCCCCCACCCCCGCCGCCCGCTGCCGCCTGCAACGCACCCTCGGCGCTCTGACGGATGACCATGGGGTAGGACGGGTCGGCGGGGCTCACCAGCCCCAGCACGCCCCCAGCACGCCCGGTGGAATCCGTCGAGATACGCTGGGCCAGGCGCGAGAAGCGACCGGCGAGGTCGGGCTCATCGGTGGCGAGTTGAGCCCGCGCGGCCTGGGCCTCCGCCTGCGTGTTCACGGTGATCAGACGCAGGAACAGTTTGGGGCCGTGGCGGATGGCATAGGTGAGTTGGATATTCGCCTCATCGATTCGCACCTCGTCTTGCACGAGCAGGCGCAAGGACGCGTTGCGACGCACGAGGGCCTCGAACCGGCGATCGCCTAGGCCGCGGGCACGGCGCACGGCCTCGGTGGCGGTCTGGGCCTGGTCCGGGCTGAGGGCCTTGAGGCCGACAGCCGCGGGCCCCCCCGCGAGCGCGGCACGCACGCGTTCGCGCTCGGCCTGGAGTTCGGGCTCGCCCACACGCTGCGAACGCAGGGCAAGTTCCCGCTCCAGGCGGCGATCCAGCACGATCTCCTGCAGCACGGCACGGCCCGCGGCCTCTGCCAAGAGGGGCATCAGTGTGGACCACTCCACAGGCTGCCCATCCACCATGGCGGCGGGGCGGGCGGACAAGGCAGGTGCCGGCTCCACCGAAGCGGGCGGCCGCGCGGCCGACAGGGGCGGGTGTGTATCGCCCGGGGCAGCCACGCACCCCCACAGGCCCAGGCACAAGGTGCCCAGGCAGGCGGCGGGGCCTGCCCGCATCCAGAGGGGGCGCGGGTGCCGGGCGGCGCGGCGGCTGGCGTGTCTGGACGGGGTTGGCATCCCGCAGTCTAGCGGGCGTTATGCACAGATCGCGGGTGGCACGCCGGGCGAATCGACTGTATTATGTGGCTGGCGCGGCGGGTGCCGCGGGCCACAGGAGACTTGGGCGGGCGTTCTGCCGGTCGAAGGCTCTGGTGTTTTCCGCATGAACAACCACAGCGGCCCATCCCTTGCGACCCCGCGTCGATGCGGAGGCGGGGTGCTGCGCTCGCGCGCGTCGGGCACGCGGGCACTGGCGGCCTTCACACTCGTTGAGTTGCTGCTGGTCATCTCGATCATCGCGCTGCTCATCTCGATCATTCTGCCGGTGATGTCGGAGGGGCGGCGCACGTCGTGGCAGTTGCAGAACATCACCAACCTGCGGAACTTCGGCACCGCCGCGGGCTCGTACGCGGCCACGTTCCACGACCGCATCTGGTCGTTCTCGTGGCAGCAGAGCGGGCGGCAGGCCAACCCGTTGAGGGTGGGGCGCAACGGCTTCAGCGACGACATGGAGGCGGCCGAGTGGCAGGCCATCGACATCATCCGCCGGCGTGCCACGCCCAACCAGCCCGGGTTCCCGGATCAGGGCGCGTGGATTCCGCACGTGCTCTACGCCCACCTGGTGCTGCAGGATTTTCTGGCCTCGCGCCTGCCCGAGCCGATGGTGCGGTCGCCCTTCGACCCCGTGCGCAAGGAGTGGGCCGAGGCGGTGCTGACCAGGTCGCTGCCCGACATCGCCCGCCTGTACAACCTGCCCGGCGACCCGGCAACAACCGGGCAGCGCTGGCCCTACAGCAGCAGTTACCAGCAG
>CAZNEU010000058.1:0-20538 GCA_964571915.1 uncultured Phycisphaeraceae bacterium | reverse complement strand
ACCAGCACGCGGCCCGGCCTGGCCCCCCGCAGAATCCTGAGCCAGGCGTACGACCTGGGGCGGGAGATCGACCTGACGAGCCTGCTGGCACGCCACGGCATCGAAGATGACCCGACCTTGGCCGACTGGATCGAGGCCGATGCACGCGAGCGCATGCAGCGGGGCATGGAGGTTGAACTGACCCGCTACCTGCGCGCCATTCCCGGGCTGCCCAGTTACCCCGTGGCCCTGGACGCGGCCCTGGAGTTCACTATCCGCAGTCTGACCACGCGCGTCGGGTCCGCCGCGGAGGCGGCCGCGGCGATCATCCGGTCGTTCCCCAACCTGTCCGATGCGGTGCAGGATGCGCTGGGGCTACTGGACGCGGTGGCGTCGACCGCCTCGGTGGCCGCGTTGCCGGCGATGGCGGACCTGGTGCTGCCGTGTGATGTCGGCGCGACCGAGCCCGACGGGCGGGCACGCTACGAACTGAGGCAGGAACTGGGGCGCGGGCGCAGCGGCGCGGTCTTCCTGGCGGTGGACCGGCGGCTCTCATCGCCGACGCACCCAGCGTGGGTGGCCGTGAAGGTGCTGGCGCCCGGGGCGGTGTCCGGAGGTCCGGTGGCCATGCTGGATGAAGCCGCCAAGGCCCGGCGGGTGGTCCACGCCAACGTGGTGCGCGTGCTGGATGCCTTTGCCGTGTCGGACGGGCGCACGGCGATTGTGCAGGAGCACGTGGAGGGCCAGACGCTCTGGGCGTGGCGTGGTGTGCAGGGGGTGGGTCTGAATCACCGGCAGTCGGCGGTCATGGTGCGGGGGTTGGCCCACGGTCTGCAGGCCGCGCACGCGGCGGGCCTCATTCACAGGGACGTGAAGCCCGATAACGTGCTGGTAACGGCGGAGGGTGTCTGCAAACTCATTGACTTCGGGCTGGCCGCAGGGCGAGCCGGTTCCACCGAGGGCGAGGCGACACCGGGGGTGGTCGGCAGTTTCGGGTTTGCCGCGCCGGAGCAGTTGCGGGGCGAGGGCGCGGCACCGGCCGCGGATGTGTACGGGCTGGGCGCGATCCTGTTCTGGCTGCTCACGGGGGCCCCGCCCAACGGGCGGACGGTGAACGACGTGCAGGGCTGGCTCAATGGTGGCGAGGCTCGCCCTGACCTGGGCGCGGCGCTGCAGGCCCTGGGGCTGGATGAAGATCTGGCGGCGATCACGCTGCGGTGCCTGCACGCGGACCCGGGCCGGCGCCAGGGCGCGCCGGGTGATGTGGCCGTTGATCTTGACATCGCCCTTTCGCACCGTCCGCTGGCGTGGCGATCGCCGTCGCTCGTCCGGCGGGCCACGCTGCTGGTGCGGCGGCAGCCCGTGGCCGCGGCGGTGGGGGTGGTGGCGCTGGGTGGGCTGGTGGGCCTGAGCGCGCTGGCCGGATGGTGGTTGGCGGAATCAACGGGCGCGCAACTGCGGGCCGAACTGGCGCGGGCCACGGCCGAGGTGAAGGCCGAGCAGACGGAACTGGAGCGAGCGGCCGCGCGGCTGGACTTCGAGCGGGCCAGAAAGAGTGCGGCAGCGATTTTCAACGTGGGCGTGGAGCGGGGGGTCAAGTCGGATTGGCTCTACGAACTCTCGATGATGGACACGATCTCCGGGTCGTTCCTGCGGCCGGACGCGCGCGGGGAACTTTCGTACTGGACCAGGCGGATCGAACTGACGACAGCCCACCTGGAGGCGGAACGCCTCGCCGGGCGTGCGCAGCACGTTGACAACCTGATGCTCGAGAGCGCGCTGGCCTTCTGGCTGCTGACCGCCAAGGACCTGGAGGGTGCGCGACGGGTGGTTGAGCGCAACGCGCAGGGTTGGCGGGCGGCGCTTCCGCAGGAGCAGGGGTGGCTCCGCCACCTCGATGTGCTGCGTGGCACGATCGCGGCGTGCGAGGTGTTCGTGGAGGTGGCCCAGGCGAAGGCTCCGCTGACCCCGAACCAGCGAGCACGGCTTGAGGCTGCCGTCGCGGAGATCAAGAAAGAGCGTGAGGTGTTTGTCGGCCTGCGGCAGGGCAGCGCCCTGCAGGAGTACGCGCTCAACACGATCGCCTACGCGTATTCGCGGCATTTCCTCAATCAGCCGTTGGAAGTGGCGGCGGTTCTTGAGCGGCAGGCCGCTGTAAGGGTGGGGGCGGTGTCGCCTGATGCCGGCGGGCCACCCCCCGTGGCTGGTGGGCCGTCAGGGCGATAGGCTCTGTCTGACGGATGCCTTGGGTGGTGCCGGCTCTCCGACCGAAGGTCCGCCGTGGCGGAGCCGGCGTTGAAACTCGCAGGATTCCGGCTCCGCTCGGCGAGCCGAGGTACCCGGAAACGATCCGCCAGACAGAGGCTAGCCGGACCGTGGTTCCCGTGGGGCACTTTCCCCAGATTGCCTGGTCGTTCTACCGGATTTCTGACAGGTGATCTGGCTGCGGCACAACCCTGGGCGATTGGGCCTACGGCCATGCGTTCACGGCGATCCCGTTACCGGGCGCGGCGGGCGTGCTGAGGGATTCGCGCGCGGTCAGCGCGGCCGCCGCCGCCGGCTCGCGGCCAGGCCGCCCAGGGCGAGCACTGCGGCCGCGGCGGGCGACGGGATGGTGCTGAAGCCCGCGAGCGGGCCGGTGATGTTGCCGGTGTTGCCGCTGGTCCCGGGGAAGTTCCCGCTCGCCAGCCGCACATGGAAGCCCAGGCGGTCGATGAGCGCGACGTTGGTGCCTGCGGAGAAGGTGAACGTGAGGCTGTTGCCTGAGGTGATGCCCTTGTTGGGGTTGCTCTTCCATCCCAGGATGCCGCCCGTGCTGGCGTTGGACGAATCGTTCTTGAAGTTGCCCAGCGCGGCCACGCTGGAGACGGGGGCGAAGTCCAGATCGTCGGAGAGGGCGTAGAAGCCGATGATGTCCTGGATGAGGTAGGAGGAGCCGTTGTGTGCGAACGCCGCGCCCGGCTGGAACAGCACCGTCCGCTGGAGCGCGGTGGGGCTGGTGACCGTGATGCCCGTGATGCCGGACACGCTCACGAAACTGGAGCGGGTGGTGGCCTGGGCGGTGCCGGCCGCGGCGAGCATGAGAGCGGCGATCACGGCGTGGCGACGGGCTGGCATGGTTCTCTCCTTACCGACACATGGCCCGCTGCGACGGTGCCTGATAAGGAGAGTGTGCAGCACGCGGTCTGGATCGGCCACTCGCGCAGCCGCTGGGTGAGCAACGCGGACGTTGCGGCGCAGGCCTGGGGCGCGAGCAACGGGGGTGCGGCCCGCGTGTGGTCCGGGAACGCGCGGTCCGGCAGGGCTCGACCCACGCGCGAGCCCGGCTACTTCAGCAGCCTCTCCAAGAAATGGATATCCACGCCGCCCTTGCGGAAGTCGGCGTTCTCCATCAGCCGCAGGTGCAGAGGAATAGTGGTTTTGATCGGCTCCACCTTGAACTCTCGCAGGGCCCGTGCCGCGCGGTTCAGGCACTGCGTGCGGTCGTCGGCGTGCACGATCAACTTCGCCACCATGCTGTCGTACCACTTGGGCACCACATACCCCGCGTGGACGTGGGTGTCCATGCGCACGCCCGGGCCGCCGGGCGGTTGCCAGGTGTGCACGGGGCCGGGCTGCGGCATGAAGTTGCGGGCGGGGTCCTCGGCGTTGATGCGGCACTCGATGGCGTGCCCGTGAACCTTGATCTCGCCCTGCTTGTACGGCAGTTTTTCGCCCGCAGCCACGCGGATCATCGTCTGGACGATGTCGATACCCGTGATCTCTTCCGTGACGGGGTGCTCCACCTGCACGCGCGTGTTCACTTCCAGCATGTAGAAGTTCTGCCTGCCATCCATCAGAAACTCGACGGTGGCCGCGCCGTGGTACTTGGCCTGCTGGATGAGACGGACGGCTGCCTCGCAGACGGGGCGGATGGTCTCGCGATCAAGGCCGGGGCTGGGGGCTTCCTCGATGAGTTTCTGGTGGCGGCGCTGCACGGAGCAGTTGCGCTCCCAGAGGTGGACGGCACTGCCGAACTTGTCGCCGAGCACCTGCACCTCGATGTGCTGGGCGTGCTCGAGGAACTTCTCGATGAACACCGCGCCGTTGCCGAAGGCGGCCTGGGCCTCGGTGCTGGCGGCCTTCAGGTTGGCCCGCAGCGCGGCCTCTTCGTGGCACACCCGCATGCCGCGCCCGCCGCCGCCGGCCGAGGCCTTGATGATGACCGGGTAGCCGACCTTCGCGGCGATCTTGACGGCCTCTTCCTCGTCGTCGAGCGCATCGGGCGAACCGGGGAAGACCGGCACGCCGGCTTCCTTCGCCGCCTTCTTGCAACTCACCTTGTCGCCCAGACGGGCCATCGCCTCGGGCGTGGGGCCGATGAACTCGATCTTGCAGTCGCGGCAGGCCTGGGCGAACTCGGCCCGTTCGCTGAGGAAGCCGTAGCCCGGGTGAATGGCATCGACGTTGGCGATCTCCGCGGCGGAGATGATGCGCCCGATGTTGAGGTAACTCTCCTTCGCGGGGGCCGGCCCGATGCAGATGGCCTGGTCGGCCAACTTCAGGTAGGGGGCATCACGGTCGGCCTCGGAGTAGACGCAGACGGCCTCGATGCCCATCTCGCGGCACGCACGAAGGATTCGGAGGGCGATCTCGCCACGGTTTGCGATGAGAATGCGGGTGAACATGGGTGCGGGGGAGCGATGCAAGAAGGGAATTGGGAACGAGGGAAGAGGGAACAAGGTCGAGGCGAGAGTGATTCAGGCGTTCTTGGCGGCGAGGAGGGGCGCTTCCACCGCCCGGATCAGCCCTGCAAGCACGCGCTCGCAGTCGCCGATCAACTGCCGGATTCCCGCGTAATCTGAGTCCGACATGAACCGGAGATCGTGCGAGAGTTGGAACTGCGTATCAAGTTCGTAGAGCGCTCCGCGGGCCACCTTGAGAAATCTCACATAGTCCTGCCGCCCGCCGCGCCCGTAGCCCTCGGCGATGTTGCTCGCCACGGACACACAGCCTCGGCGTATCTGCTGTGTCAGACCGAAGCGTTCGTCCTGAGGGAAGGCCTTGGTCAGCGCGTAGGCGAGGCGGGCCAACTCGTAGCTCTTCTGCCACGCGATGAGGTCGCGAAAAGAGGAGATCTTCGCGCCGCCCGCGGGCTCCGATTGATTGACTTGATCCCTTGATCCCATGGTCCCTTGATCCCTATTCGGGCTTAACTGCGAACAGCGGCTGCCCGTACTCCACCGCCTGGCCGTTCTTCACCAGCACCTGGGCGATGGTGCCGCTGCACTCCGCCTTGATCTCGTTGAAGACCTTCATCGCCTCGATGAGGCAGACGGTGGTGGCCTCGGACACTTTCACTCCGGTGGCGACGAAGACCGGCGAATCCGGGTTGGGCGAGAGGTAGACCGTGCCGACCATGGGCGACTTGATGATCGTCAGGCCCGCCGTGGCCGATGCCGCAGGTGCGGCTGGTGGCGAAGGGGCGGCCGCGGGCGGGCTCACGGGTGGAGGCGCGGGCGCGTGGGTGCCCGCGGCGGATGCGGGTGCAGCGATGGCTGGCCCGTTGCCCCCGCCGTAGTAGGCGGGGTGGTGGTTCACGATGGTGGTGGGGCTGGAGCCGCGGCGTACGGCGACGGTCTCTTCCTTGTCTTTGAGGTCGAGTTCGGTCAGGTCGTTCTCGACCATCAGGCGAACGAGTTCTTTGAGTTTGCGGATGTCGATCATGGGGGACTCACAAAGCGTTCACCACGGAGACACGGAGAGCACGGAGCAAGGCGGGGGGCAGGAAGAATGCGTTGAGCCGAACAGGGTTTTGAGGGGGGTTCTGTGGTTCATTGGTTCATGGGTCCAAGGCCTCTGATGCCGCGTTTTTCTTGACCCCGTATTCATCCGTGCCTGTTCCTGTCTGGTCTGGTCCTTCTCCGTGTTCTCCGTGTCTCCGTGGTGAACAACTACCTCGTCGCCCACTCCAGTGTGGTCGGCAGCGAGCACAGGTTCTCGTGTCCGCTCGCCGTGATCAGGAAATCGTCCTCGATGCGCACGCCGCCGATGCCGGGCAGGTAGATGCCCGGTTCGATCGTGACGATGTGGCCCGGTTCCAGCGTTGCGGGTGGTGCCATGTGCGTTACGCGCGGGTCCTCGTGGCCGTCGAGCCCGATGCCGTGGCCCAGGCCATGCCCGAACTGTGGGCCGTACCCGTGGCGCGCGATGTAGGTGCGGGCGATCGCGTCGACCTCGCGCGTCGTCTTGCCCGGTGCCAGCGCGGCGGAGGCCAGCAGGTACGCCTCGCGCACGATCGTGTAGATTTCGCGCACCTTCGCCGGCCACTTGCCCCAGCACAGCACACGCGTCTGGTCGCCGTGATAGCCGGCGTACACAGCCCCCCAGTCGATGAGCAGCGGGGCGTTGCGGGCGTGCCTGATGTCGTGCGGGCGGTAGTGGGGGAGCGAGCCGTTGGCCCGGGCGGCGATGATGGTCTCAAAGCCGGGCTTGCTGGAGCCGCGGGTTTTCATCTCGAACTCGAGGATGGCGGCGATGTGGAGTTCGCTGATGGAGCCCTTCTTGCGCAGGGCCTCGTCGATCTGCGGGAGCGTGGCTTTGAGGGCGGCCTCTTCGAGCTGGATCGCCCGCCGGATCAGGGCGATCTCGTGGGCATCCTTCTTGGCGCGGAGTTGGGCAACCAGGCTGCTGGTGGCGACGAACTTCACACCGGGCGTGCCTTTGGTCAGCGCGGCGAGCAGATTGAGGGTGGCGTGCTCGGCTTGCAGGCCCACACGCCTGAGCCGCGCCTCGGCGAGCACCCGGCCGACGGTCTCGGCCATGCCGCCGGTGCGGATCACCACGCGGGCGAGGGGCTTTACAGGGTCCAGTTCTTCCACGTAGCGGAAGTCTGAGATGATGGTGGCCTTGCCGGTGGGGGGCAGGAGCAGGTACGAGTCGCCCCCGTGGAAGCCGGTGAGGTAGCCCACGTCGTGCGGAGCCGTTACCAGCAGCGCGGGCGCGTCGGCCCGGGCGGCGAGTGCCCGAAGGCGCCCAAGCCGGAGGGCGTAGTCGGCCTTGGGCGGTTTGCGAAGGCTCGGTGAAGGCGGGCGGGCCATGGACCAAGATGATACCGTGTTGGCGTGCCCGACGCGAGCCGGGCGGAATGGGACCATTGTCGCGTGGAATGCCTGTGACTTCGCCGCAGATCAATGCAGGATCAACACCAAGGCTCGCACGCCACGCGGTCTTTGCGGCCGGGAGGTGGCCGCTCGTACTTTGCGTTTGTATTTTGTTCGCATTGTGCTTGGTTGCGATGCGCCAGGGTGGGTTTGTCGTGTTCGCCACCACGCTCGCGGTGTGCGCCGCGATCGGCATCCTCGCGGCGGCGTTCTCCGTGCCGTTGGCATGGGTGGCCGCGCACGTGGCCGGCCCGCGCGCGCGGGCGATGGCGTTTGCCTGGATGCTGGTGCCTTTGTTGTTGCCCAGTTACTTGTGGTATGCCGGGGTGAGCGCGGCACGGGGGCCGGGCACGTGGCTGGGGGGCGTGCTGGAGCGCTCACCGCAGTGGGTGAACATCGGCACCGGCCGGGGGTTGGCGATCGTGGGCGTGGCGGTCCATCTGATGCCCCTGGCGGGGGCGGTGCTCGTGGCGGGGTTCGGGGCCCTTCCGGCGAGCACGCTTGATCTGTTGAAACTGGATGCCCGCGGGCCGCTGGCGCGCGGGCTGATGATTGCGCGGCTGTCGCGGGGTGCGCTTGCTGCCGCGGCCGCGACGTGTGGTTTGGTGGCCATCGGCTCGGCGGTGCCGCTGCACCTGGCGCAGGTGAACACCTACGCCATTGAACTCTGGCGGCGGATGGACCTGTGCGCGCCGGGCGAAACGGGGCCGGTGCTGCTGGCGGCCCTGCCGTTGCTGGGCGTGGCGATGTTCGCGGCCGTGGCGCTGGCGAACGGCGTGTGGCACGCGCGGCGTGGGGGCGGCGTTGAGGCACCCGAGGGGCGGCACTCGGGTGTGGGTGCCGCGGCGGGTGCGGCCGCGGTGATGGTGGCGGCGGGCGCCACGCTGGTGCCGCTGGCGCTGCTGGCTGCATCGCTGCGCGGTGTAGAGGTGGTTCGGCAGTTCGTGAGGGACTCGGGTGCCGCGGTGGCCGACAGCCTGCTGGTGGCGGGCGCGACGGGCATGATCGCCATGGTGCTGGCCGCGGGCGTGTGGGCCACGCTGGCAGCGCGCCCGCTGGGCCGTTCGCGGGTGGTGTGGTGTGTGCGTGTGATTCTGGCCGGCGGGCTGGCGCTGGCGCTGGTGCCCGGTGCCGTGGTGGGGTGGTTGCTGCGGCTGGGTTCTGCACGCGTGGGGGAGGTGTGGCCGTGGCTGGATGACCTGGTGGCCACGACCCACGCGGGGCTGGTGGCGGGCCACGTGCTGCGGTTTGGGGGCATGGCGCTGGTGATGGGCGTGTTGGCCGCCGGGAGCGAGGCACCCGCCCTGCGCGAGTTGCGCGCCAGCGAGGGCGCGACGGGGCCGCGGGCGTGGTGGCGGCTGTGCGGGCGGCCGGGGTGGCGTGTGCTGGCGGGCACGGGGCTTGGGGTCGCGAGTTTGTCGATGTTTGAGATCGAGGCGAGCGTGATGCTGCAAGCACCGGGGACGCGCTCGCTGGCTCGGACACTGCTCGAACACCTGCACACGCTGCGCGACCAGCAACTCGCCGCCGGGGCGGTGGTGCTGGTGAGTTGCGGCGTGCTCGTGGCGTTGGCGGCGGGGTGGATGGCGGGGACGGTTCTTGGGCGGGGGCGCGGCTGAATCGATCAATCGCAGCGCACGTCCGGCCCCGATCGGGCATACTGGTGCGTATGAGCATGGGAGGTGCGCCCACGATGGCTGAGCGGCGGACAACGCGACGCGTGCTGTGTCGTGGCGTGGCCGCTGCGCTGGCGGTGGCCGTGGCGGCCCTCGCGCCCGTGCTGTTGAGCGGGTGTGAGCGCAAGGAGGCGGCGGGGGGTGAGGCCAAGGCGCTGGAGGTGGTGGCGGTGATCGGTGGCGTGGGGACGACACCGGGGCTCTTTGGAGTGCCGCGGGCGATTACCGGGGACGAGCGGTGCCTGTACGTGGTGGACAAGACGGGCCGGATTCAGCAGATCGAGCCGGAGACGGGCGTGTGCCTGGCGTGGTGGAAGATGCCGGAGAGCGCGCTGGGCAAGCCGACCGGCATGACAGTGGCGCTGGCGCCGCCGGGTGTGGGCCGGCCGGGGGAGCGCGTGCTGTATGTGGCCGACACGCACTACCACCGCGTGCTGGTGTACCGCCTGCCCGAGGCGGGCCGGCGCGGCGTGGAGGGGGGCGGCTTGTTTGCGGGGCCGCTGCGGGCGAGCAGCCCGGAGTTGCTCACGCAGTGGGGGGAGTATGGTGAGGGGGACGGGCAGTTCATCTATGCCACCTCGGTGGCGGTGCTGACGGATGAGCGCGATGAGAGGGTGGAGAGGTTGTATGTGTCGGAGTATGGCGGGAACGACCGTGTGAGCGTGTTTGACGGGGAGCGGAGGTTTCTGTTCGCGTTCGGCAGGCCCGGGCTGGGGGCGGGGGTTGAGTTTCAACGCCCGCAGCAGGTGGTGATTGACAAGGCCCGGAAGCGGCTGGTGATCACGGACGCGCGCAACCATCGCCTCGGGTTGTTCACCTACAACGGGGAACTGGTCCGCTGGATCGGCTCGCCCGAGACGGCCGGCAGCGAGCCGGGCCGCTGGCGGTATCCCTGGGGCGTACACCTGCTGGAGGGTGGGAGCGCGCTGGTGGTGGAGCGCGGGAACAACCGCTTGCAGCGAGTGAACCTGGACACAGGCGCGAGCCTGGGTGTGTGGGGGAGGGCCGGGCGGCGCGTGGGCGAACTGGCGGAGCCGTGGGGCGTGTGGGTGATGGGCGGGCGCGCGTACGTGGTGGACACGGGCAACCATCGGGTTGAGGTTGTGGAAGGCATCGGGCACTAGGCACTGGCGAAGGCACAAGACACAAAGGCACGGAGCGAAGCATCGACCCAAACATGGCCACAGATTTGCACAGATGGACGCAGATGACGACCAGCGCGGATGCACCCATGTGTGTCCATCTGTCTCTGTTGAAATCCCCTACCAAGCCTCGTGGCACAGGCTTTCGGCTGCTCTGTGGAGTTCCTGCGTTCCAGCCCGAAGGGCTGAGAGAAAGTAGCCGGGGGTTGAGGAGGCTTGGCGACGAAACCCCCGGTAAACGCCCCCCCGGCGATCGCACCCTGAAGGGGTGCAACGTGATTGCCACCCCTTCCAATCAACGATCGCAACAGAGCGGCTTGCAGCCCGCGTCCTACCCGACTTCCGGGCACCCGACCGCCCCGTTTCACGAGGTATGGAGCCACCGACTCAAAGGCGGCGCCACGAGGACTCGGAGGGTTTCAACCGAGCATGTCCGTCTGTGCAAATCTGTGGCCGGCCTTTCCTTCCGCGGTGCGGGATCGGAGGCCGCGCCAGCATGACGGGCGCGATCCACCTCGCCATGGTCCAGTTCAACCAGCCTTGGTGGCTGGTGCTGCTGCCACCGGTGGCGGTGCTGGTGGTGTGGCTGGGGCGGCAGTCGCTCTCCGGCCTTGCCACCGCCGCGCGGCGTGTGGCGCTGGTCGTGCGCCTGGTGGTCGTGGGCTTGTTGATTGCCGCGCTGGCGGAGCCGCAGTGGCGGCGCGAGGGCAAGGGCGTGGCGGTGACGGTGGTGCTGGATGCGAGCCGCTCGGAGCCCGCGGCCACGCAGGGCCGCGCGATGGAGTATCTGAAAGCCGCGGCACCCACCGCCAGTGCTGACGATCTGCTGGGCCTGGTGACGGCGGCCCGCGATGCGTATGTGCAGGCCGTGCCGGGGCCGATCCTGAGGGATCGGCCGATTGACTTGCAGTACATCGGGGCGCAAGACGCGACCAACCTGGAGAGCGCGGCGCGGCTGGCGATGGCGGTGATGAAGCCCGAAACGGCGAACCGGATGCTGGTCGTGAGCGACGGCAACGAGACCGTGGGGTCGCTCCTGAGCGTGGCCAAGGCGGCCAAGGCCGCGGGGATACCCATCGACGTGATCCCGAGCCGCTACTCGTTCGATCGCGAGGTGATCCTGGATCGGTTGGTTGCGCCCGCGACGGCGCGCCAGGGCGAGGTGGTGAATCTGCGGGCGGTGCTGACGGCCACGCGCCCGGTGGAGGGGCGGCTGACGGTGACGCTCAACGGATTGCCGGTGGACCTGGACCCGGATTCTGAGGGAATGGCGGCGCGGGTGAAGTTGGAGGCGGGCACCAACGTGCAGGTCGTGCCGGTGGCGATACCGGGGACGGGGCCGCAGCGTTTTGAGGCGGTGTTCGAGCCGCTGAACGCGGATGGCACGGCGATGCAGGGGATGCGCAGCGAGAACAAGCGTGGTCTGGCGGTTACGTTCGTGGGGGGTGAGGGGCGATTGCTGGTGCTGGTGAACGCGGAGAACCCGGCCGAGGCGGACGGCGTGGTGGCGTCGCTCAGGGCGGTGGGGATCAAATCGGAGGTTCGGCCCGCGACGGCGCCGTTCGACTCGCTGGGCGACCTGGGGCAGTTTGAGGGCGTAATGCTGGTGAACACGCCCGCCAGCCAGTTCACGCAGCAGCAGCAGGAAGAACTCAGGACGTATGTGCATGATCTGGGCGGGGGGATGATGGTGGTGGGGGGGCCGGAGGCGTTCGGCGCGGGTGGGTGGATCGGCTCGCCGCTGGCGGAGGCGCTGCCGATCAAACTCGATCCGCCGCAGAAGCGGCAGATGCCGCGCGGGGCGCTGGCGCTGGTGATGCACTCGTGCGAGATGCCGCAGGGCAACTACTGGGGCCGGCGCACGGCGGAGGCGGCGGTGGAGGCGCTGGCGGCACAGGACATGGCGGGGATCATCGAGGCGGGGTGGGGCAGCGGCACGGCGGCGTGGACGCACCCGCTGAGCATTCTGGGCGATAAGTCGGGGATCAAGCGCAGCATCCGCAACATGAACTACGGCGACACGCAGAGTTTCGCGGACATGCTGCAGTTGGCGCTGACGGGGATGCAGAAGGTCGCGGCGGGCCAGAAGCACGTGATCATCATCTCCGATGCGGACCCGCAGCCGCCCAGCGATGCGCTGCTCCAGCAGTTCGTGGCCAGCAAGGTCACGATCTCGACGGTGGCGGTCTTTCCGCACGTGCAGGGCACCGTCATGTCGGGCGATTTGCAACGCATGAAGCGCATGGCCGACATTACGGGCGGCAACTACCACGAGGTGACCAAGCAGGACAAACTCAACAGCCTGCCGCAGATCTTCATCAAGGAAGCCCAGACCGTGCGGCGGACGCTGATCTGGGAGGGCGAAGCGATCAGCCCGGCGATCGTGGGCGGGCAGATGGACACGCTGCGCGGCTTCACGCGCCTGCCGCCGCTCACCGGGTATGTGGTGGGGGCGGAACGTGAGGGGCTTGCGCAGGTGGTGCTGCGCGGCGTGGAGAACGACCCGATCATGGCCCAGTGGCAGCACGGCCTGGGGCGCGTCATCACCTTCACCAGCGATGCGGGGGGGCGGTGGACCACCGCGTGGACGGCGTGGCCGCAGTTCCGCGGTTTCTGGGGGCAGAGCGCGCGCTGGATGATGCGACCGGCCCAGAGCCCCAACGTGCGCGTGACGACGGATGACCGCGGCGACAAGACGCGCATCGTGGTTGAAGCGGTGGATGATGCCGGTGAGCGGCTGAACTTTCTGCGCTGGCAGGCGCGGGCGGTGAACCCGGACCTGTCTGCACAGGGGCTGGACCTGAAGCAAGTAGGGCCGGGTCGCTATGAGGGCGAGGTCGATACCTCTGCGAGCGGGGCGTATGCCCTGAGCATGGGCTTTGAGCGCTTCAACCCCGACGGCACCAGCACGCGCGGCAGCGTGCAGGCGGCCGTCACGCGCCCGTTTGCGGATGAGTTCCGGGCGCTGCGGGATAATGCCGCGTTGTTGGAGCAGGTGGCCAAGGAGACAGGCGGACGGGTGCTGCGGGGCGACCCGCTGGTGGATGAACCCTGGAGCCGCGCGGGGCTGAAGAGGCCGGTGGCGCTCCTGCCGGTGTGGCTGGCGGTGGCTCTGAGTTCGATCGGGTTGTTTCTGGTGGATGTGGGCGTGCGGCGCGTGCGGATTGACCTGCGGGCGATTTGGGAGGGAATCGTGGGGTTGTTCAAGGCCCGCAAGGCCAAGGGTGCGGGGGCGCAGATCGAGGCGTTGCGGGGTGCGAAGGACAAGGCCCGCAAGCAGATCGAGGGGAGCGCGAGCACGCGGGGCGTGAAGTTTGAGGCGGATGCGGGGGAAATGAAAGCCGCGCTGAAGCAGAAGGGGCCGACGATTGACACGGGGGCGGAGGGTGGGACGAGCGCCCCGGTGGTGGAGAAGCACGGGCCGGTCGCGGATGCAAAGGGAGGGAAGGCGGAAGAACAGGGGATGTCGAGGTTGATGAAGGCCAAGAAACGGGCACAGGATGAGATGACGGAGTGAGGATCAGCACAAAGGCGCGAAGGCGCGAAGAAAACCGGGCCACAGATCGGCACAGATCGACACAGATTCGGCAAAGATAAAGGGGACGCAGATGAACGCGGATCAACGCAGATCAGAAGAGAAACGCACAAGAATGAGCATGGACGGACAACGGCTCGGAGCCTCGACCGCACGAAGCCGGGCACCGCGACAAACGCTTGTACCGGATGACCGCCCACGCGTTGTCCATCTGGTTGCGGTCTTCCCGTCGGCGTTCATCCGCGTTCATCCGCGTCCCGCAATCCCCATCTTCCTGTGTGTCTCCCGCCGCGCAGGGCCTCCGATCTGTATTCAACCGCGACATCGGTGGCCGGTCTTTCCTTTGCGTCCTTCGCGTCTTTGTGCTCAATGATTCCCAACCGCCAAGCAGATTCGCCGGAGCAACCCATGCCTGCTGTTGAAACCCATCAGACCCCCTCCACCCCCGCCGAGGTCCGCGCCAAGTGCGAGGCCTTCCGGACCACCTTCAGGACGCTTGCCGACGAGGTGGGCAAGGTGATCGTGGGCCACAAGGAGGTGGTGGAGGGCGTGCTGGGAGCGCTCTTTGCCGGCGGCAACGTGCTGCTCGAGGGCGTGCCCGGGCTGGGCAAGACGCTGCTTGTGCGCACGCTCGCCCGGACGCTGAGCCTGCCCTTTGGCCGCATCCAGTTCACGCCCGACCTCATGCCGGCGGATGTGATCGGCACCAACATCATCACCGAAGACCCGAGTACCGGCCGGCGCGGCTTCGCCTTCCAGAAGGGGCCGATCTTCGCCCAGATCGTGCTGGCGGATGAGATCAACCGGGCCACGCCCAAGACCCAGAGCGCCCTGCTGGAGGCGATGCAGGAGCGGAGCGTGACCGTGGCGGGGCAGACGTACAAACTGGACCTGCCCTTCCTGGTGCTGGCCACGCAGAACCCCATCGAGCAGGAGGGGACGTATCCGCTGCCCGAAGCCCAGATGGACCGCTTCATCTTCAAGATCAACGTGGGGTACAGCCAGTTGGGCGAACTCATGACCGTGCTGGATCGCACCACTGGCTACATCCAGCCGGAGGTGAAGCCGATTCTCGACGGGCCGGCGATTCTGGCGGCCCAGCGGCTGGTGCGCGAGGTGATCGTGGCCCCGCACGTGCAGCAGTACGCCGCGCGGCTGGTGCTGGCCACGCACCCCGGCGGGCAATACGCGGCCGACATCGCTTCCCGCTACATCCGCTGCGGGGCCAGCCCGCGCGGCGCTCAGGCGATCCTGCTGGGGGCGAAGGTGCGGGCCTTGTGCGACGGGCGCTTCCACGCCAGCAACAAGGACGTGCAGGAGGTGGCCCTGGCCGCGCTGCGGCACCGGGTGCTGCTGAACTTCGAGGCCGAGGCGGACCGCGTGGACCCGGACGGGATCGTGAAGCAGATCATCGAGAAGACGGCGACGGAGCCGGTGAAGGCGTGATTCGCACAAGGACGCGAAGACAGGCCACAGATTGCACAGATTCACACAGATCTGGACAGAGAAAGGGACGCGGATGAACGCGGATCAGGAACGGATCAAGGCCGGAATGCCCGCGAAGGAATGCGGTCTTCCTCTGCGTTCCTCCGTTCACCTCTGCGCCCTCTGCGTACGGGCTTGAATGGTCTTCTGCCTTGCATCCGCGTTCATCCGCGTTTATCTGCGTCCCGCCCGGCTTGAATCTGTGCCGATCTGTGTGAATCCGTGGCCAATCCGGCCTTCATTTGTGCCCTTTGTGACTTTGTGGTTCGACCCGGTCTTCATGCTCAAACTCACCACCCCATCCCGACCCCGCACGATCGACGAACTCCTCGATGCGCAGTTGGTCGCGCGCCTCTCGGCCGTGGACATCACCAGCAAAAAAATCCTCGCCGGCAAACTCAAGGGCGAGCGCCGCTCCAAGCGCCGCGGCCAGTCCGTCGAGTTCGCCGACCACCGCCCCTATGTCGTCGGCGATGACCTCCGCCACATCGACTGGAACATCATGGGGCGCCTCGAAAAACTCTTCCTCAAGATGTTCCTTGAAGAGGAAGACCTCGCCCTCAACATCGTCCTCGATGCCTCCGGCAGCCACGACGCGGGCGAGCCGAGCAAGTTCGTGTTCATGCAGCGGCTGGCGATCGCGCTGGGGTACATCGGGCTCACCAACATGCACCGGGTAACGGTGAGCGCGATCGGCGGAGACCTGCTGATTCCCGTTCCGGGTGGCTCCGCCACGCCGCCGACGAGCCGATCCTTCGGCGAGTCGGGGGGTGGGGCCGGGGGTGGGGCGGGTGGTGATGAGCGAGACGGCCCCCGCGTCCTCTCCCAGGTCCGCGACCTGCGCGGCCGCCGTCGCCTGTCCGACCTGGGCCGCTGGCTCTGCTCGCTGGAGCCGGTGGGCGAGGCGCCCTTCACGGAGGGGTGCAAGCGGCTTGCCCTTGCGCGGCGCGGCAAGGGCGTAACGATCGTGATCTCCGACTTCCTCATCAAGGAAGGCTACGAGACGGGCCTGCGGCTGATGCTGGGGCGCGGCTACGACGTGTACGCCATCCAGGTGCTCAGCCCGCAGGAGATCGAGCCCAAACTGGGGGGCGACCTGCGCCTGCGCGACTGCGAGGACGGCGACATGGCGGAGGTGACGATTTCCGCGCCGCTGCTGAAGCGCTACAAGGCGACGCTCACGGCCTACTGCAACCGCCTCCGCGACTTCTGCGCCGCACGCGGCATCATGCACATGACCGTGCCCAGCGACACCAAGGTGGATGCCCTGGTGCTGGATGTGCTGCGCAGAAAGGGGCTTGTCAAATAGCAAAGAGCAAATGGCAAAGAGCAAATCGGAGCATCGGCACCAGCAATGATCCACTGCCGCGTGCCGCATTCAGGCTGCGGCTCGTGGGCCTTCATTTGCCATTTGCCATTTGCGATTTGGCCATTTTTGCGGGGAACCCGCGATGACCTTCCTCACCCCCCTCTTCGCAGTCCTCGCCGCCGCCGTCGCCGTGCCGACGCTGGTGATCCTCTACTTCCTGAAACTGCGGCGGCAGACCGTGGAGGTCAGCACCACGCTTCTGTGGAAGAAGGCGATCGAGGACCTGCAGGCCAACGCGCCGTTTCAGAAACTCCGCCGCAACCTGCTCCTCTTCCTGCAGTTGCTCGCGCTCTTGGCCGCGCTGTTCGCACTCGCCCAGCCGCAACTCAGCGCGGCGGGGCTCGGCGGGGTCCGCCACGTGATTCTCATCGACCGCTCCGCCTCCATGCAGGCCACCGACGGCGACGAGAAGAACCCCACCAAGGGTGAGAAGACTCGTTTGGAACGGGCGAAGGAGGAGGCCCGGCGGGTGGTGGACTCGATGCGCGAGGCGTCGTTTCTCTCCGCCGCGGCCGGCGGCGCGGGGGATGAGGCGATGGTGATCGCCTTTGACGCGACGGCGGAGGTGCGGCAGAACTTCACGCCCAGCAAGGCCGCGCTCAGGGCGGCGATTGATGCGATCGAGGCGGGGGATGATTCGTCGAGCCTGAAGGAGGCGATCAAACTGGCGAAGGCGTACTCGCCGCGGGCGGCGATCGAGGACAAGGGGCTGGTGGCGAGCGGTCCGCCGGCCCGCATCCACATCATCTCCGACGGGCGCCTGCCCGACGCGGGCAACAGCACCGACGACCCCAACAAGGCGGCGCTCGAACTCACGCCCGAGGATGAGGTGCTGTTCCACTCGATCGGCTCGAAGGAGTCGAGCAACGTGGGCATCGTGGGGTTGCGGGCGGAACGGAGTTTCGACAAGCCGGGGACGATGAGCGTGTTCGTGGGCGTGCAGAGCACGGCAAGAGTGGCGCGCACGGTGGATGTGGAGATTTCGGTGGAGGGGCAGGTGGCGGGGATTCGCTCGCTGACGCTGCCGCCGGCCACCACTCGCGGGGCGGCCGACCGGCGGCCCGCGCCCGGGCGGGATGAGCGCGGGATGCCGCTGACCCCGGAACTCTCCAGGCCGGAGACCGATGCTCCCCTCCCGCCAGAGGCGCCGGCAATATCGCCCCCGGCCGAAGCAGCCGGGGACGCTGCGGCGCTCGTCCCGGCCACCGGGGGCGTGGTGTTCAGCCTTGATCGCGCCGACGGCGCGGTGATCGTGGCGCGGCTGCGGGCCGGCGAGCCCGACCCCCTTCCCGTGGATGATCTTGGGTATCTCGTGGTGCCCCCCGCCAAGCGCCTCAGCGTGGCCCTCATCACGCCCGGCAACCTGTTTGTGCGCGAGGCTCTTGAGGGAATGAACCTCGCCAAACTGGAGGTCTTTGCACCCGCCGACGCTCAGGCCTTGCTCGACAACGCCAAGAAGAAGGCCGAGTTCGATGTCTTCGTGCTCGATCGCTGGCTGCCCAGGGCGGTTTCCGGCAAGTCGCCCCTGCCTGCGGGGCGGTTCATGGTGCTGGGTGCTGTGCCGCAGCCGCCCCTGGGCCTGGTTGATCGCGGCCTGGGCGAGGGCACCGTGATCGTCGATTGGAAGCGCGACCACCCCGTGCTGCGCGGCATCAACCTTGATGCCCTCATCATCAACCCCGGCCGCCTCACGGAAAAGAAAGACGGCACACCCGTGAGCGTGATCGCGCAGGCTCAGGGCGGGCCGGCGATCATCGAGGCCGGCGATGACCAGACGCGCCTGCTCGCCGTCTCCTTCGACATCACCGCGAGTTCGTGGCCCTTCGACCCCGGCTTTGTCCTGTTCATGGCGGGGGGGCTGAGTTACCTCGCCAGCGACGGGGCCTCCACCACCGAGGGCCTGCGCCCCGGTGCCACGCTGGCGGAGGGGCTGCCCGCGGGGGCGCAAAACGCGACCGTGGCTTTGCCGGATAACACTCGTGCCGAGGTGCTGCCCACCAGCGACGGGCGCGTGGTGTACGGGCCGTTGCGCAAGGTGGGCATCTACACGCTGTCGTGGACGGGCAGTGCGGGCTCGCGCGATGCGCTGGTTGACGGGCGGGCCCGCCGGGCCCTGGCCGTGAACCTGCTGGACCCGCGGGAGTCGGACATTGCCGCGGCGGAGAAGATCAGCCTGCCCTCGCGCGTGGTGCAGGCTCAGGCGGGTGCCGCGGCCAGCACGAGAAGACTCTGGCCCTTCCTGATCCTGTTCGCGTTGGGCGTGATGCTGGTAGAGTGGTACATCTACAACAGAAAAGTGATGATCTAGGGGGCAGGTGCGAGGGGGCAGGGGACAGCCGGAAGAAGGCACAAAGGCAATGCGTGAGGCGCGGCGGGCAACATGGTGGGTAACGGCGCTGGGCGCGGTAACGGGTGCTGCGCTCGGCGGTCTGTTGGCGGTGCCCGCGCTGGCCGCGCCGGAAGTGAACATGCGGGTGTCGCTCGGGTGGGACGGCAAGTCGCTGGTGGCGGAGCGCTGGTGCCCGCTCACCGCCACGATCGATGCCGGAACAACGGCGATGAACGCCGTGCTCATCGTTGAGTACGGGCAGGATGCCACGCAGCGCACGCAGATCCGTCAGCCCGTGAGCACGACACCCGGCCGCGCCGTGCCGGTGCAAACCGTCGTGTGTATCGGTGGCTCGGGCGGCATGATCGAGGTCCGGCTTGAATCCACCGATGGCCGGGTGATGGCCCGGAACGTGTACACGCCCAGGCCCGAGGCCGGGCGCGGCGAGTTGCCGCTGGACATCCTCGGCCCGCCCTACACGCTCATCGGGACGCTCGGCGATTTTTCAGGCCTCGCGCGCCCGTCGCTGGTGATGCTGACGGGCAAGCCGGCGCTGGAAAGCGATGTGCTCGGTGGCGTTCAGACCGCCAACCGCTCGGGCCTGCCGTTTCTTCCCGCCGCGTACGAGAGCCTTGACGTGCTGGTGGTCCGCGCGTCGGATGCGCCGGAGATCGACGCGCGGGCGATGGCGGTGCTGCGGCAGTGGGTGCTTGGCGGGGGGCGGCTGGTGGTCATGGCGGACGCAACATCGGCGGATGTGCGTGCGTGGCTGTCGCCCGGAGATGCGGGAGCGCTGGTGGATGTGCAGGAGGCCCGTGCCGGGCCGGTGCCGGGCACGCTGAACGAGTTGATTCTCGCCCGCATGGCCCCGCCCAAAAAACCGGCCGATGGTGCGCAGGGAGATGATCCGGCCCGCGACATGCGGCGGGCGATCCGCCAGGCTCAGGCCCAGGCCCGCAACCGCGGGCGTGCCGTGCCCGCGCCAGAGCCAGCGCCGCCCGCAGCGCCCGCCTTGCCAGCGGATACCGACCCCGCTGCGGATGAGGCCGCGCCGGTACTGCCCGCCTCGCCCGAGGGCGAGGGGCCCGCCACGTTCGAGCCCGCCAGCCAGATGCCGTGTCGGTTTCTGACCCTCTCATCGCGTGCTCGTGCGGAGGGGTGGAGCCTGCGCTGGGCTGAGTCGCCGGGTGCCGATTCGGGGCTGGCCGCGTACGGCCCCGTGGGCTTGGGCATGGTCGCCGTGGTTGGTTTTCAGCCCTCTCGTGTGGCGGCCAACGTGGTGCCGCGGGCCACGCACGCGGCCTGGGCCGAGGTGCTGGCTCTGGTCCACACCGACGGCCCCCGCTCCGGCGACGAGTGGTTCGCATCGTCGGGCACCAACAAGCACACCGCCGGTGCGTTGGACGCGGTGCTGAACCGGTTGACGAACGTTCCGCCCATCAGTGTGTGGGTCTTTGTCGGCATCGGGACCAGCATGGCGATTCTGGCGCTGCTCGTCGGGCCTGTGGATTTTCTCGTGCTCCGGTCCTGGTCCAGGCTGCCCCGCAGTTGGGCCACCTGCCTGCTGTGGACCGGCCTCGCGGGCAGCGCGGCCTACACACTGCCCCTTGTTCTGCGCGGTGGAGCCACACGCATCGAGCGGCTGAGTGTGGTCGATTGTCTGGCCGCGCCCGGCGCTGTGCTGCTGGCGTTCCAGTCCAGCGCCACCACGCTCTGGGCAGACGGGCCGCTTCGCGGCTCTTTCGACACGCCCGGCAATGCGCAGCGTGTCCCGGAGCGCCAGAGCCGCGCACCCGGCATGTGGCGCGGGGTCTCATCGTTGGAGTTCGGTGATAGAGAGAGCCGCTCGGTGGGTCTGCCTCTGATGCGCATGGCCCAGCG
>CAZNEU010000057.1:0-2928 GCA_964571915.1 uncultured Phycisphaeraceae bacterium | reverse complement strand
GCCTCTC
Organism: uncultured Phycisphaeraceae bacterium; assembly: GCA_964571915.1. Classification (GTDB taxonomy): domain Bacteria; phylum Planctomycetota; class Phycisphaerae; order Phycisphaerales; family UBA1924; genus JAEUIX01. Next base: position 2,921 of record CAZNEU010000057.1, on the reverse strand, counting down.
ATGCCATCATCTTCGCACCGTCCGGGCCTTCGGTTTTTTGGAAATCACCAAACCGCCGAGTTTTGCAGCGTCCTGGTAGGGTTCATGCCGGCGGCGCGGGCGGCGGCATGTGCCCGCACGTCGGGCAGCGGCCTTTTCGGCGTTCGTTGTCGAGCCGTTGATAGTGGATGACGTTCGCGATGACGAACCAGGTGAAGCCCACGCCCATGAACCACCAGCCGGGAGTGGAGAAGATGCTCCAGAACGAGTCAGGCCCCTCCCGCAGGCTGGCGGGCGGGTGTGTGCCCGATTCGATGGCATTGGTGATTGCAAGCAAAGGCCGCAACTGGAGAACAAGACCCACCAGCAGCACCAGCATGGGCAGAACAGCGCGAAGGAAGGTGGACCGAAACGGTTCGCGAGGCTGCATCATGGGGAGTTCTCGCTGCTGGAGGGACTGGGAGGTGCCCGGTAGTCCTGGCTACTCGAAGACGACGCGAATGCCGCACAACGCTGCGCACGCGACAAAGTTGATGTGGGCCGCGTCGATGGCTGCCTGCGCGGAGCGGGCGCAGGTGCCAAGGCACAGACCGTACTGGGTCAGGGCGCTGACGGTGGCGCCGGCGGCGCAGCAGATGACCCGCCCAGCAGGGCACACGAGTGCCCCGGTAGCACAGCCCCCCAGCGCCGCCAAAAACAACTGGTTGGAGAGCAAGCAGCTCTGCGCGCACGCGAGGTGCGCGTTGTTGGCCAGAGCGATATCACGCAGGAGGTTTACGCGGCACGGGTCGAAGCAGTTCTGCGCGCCGGCGCCGCCCGGCCCGCCGCCGGGCACGCCGCTGCCCGGCAAGCCGCTTGGATTACCGCCCGGGACAGCCCCGCCGGGGTAGTAGACCTTGTAACGCCCCTGCTTGAGGCCGTAGTGCCGCTGGGCAACGATGGTCGCGCTCGCCCCATCGGGCTGCTCCTCGGCAGGAACGAACATGCTCGTGCCATAGGGCACCGTGGTGGCGGCCGCGGTGGCCGCCGTGCCGGGCGTGCTTGCGGCAGCGGGCGTTGAAATGTTGATGTCCAGATCCGTCCCTACAGCGACAACATACGAAGTGCTGCCGTTGAGAAGAATGACCGTGAGCGAATAGGCCGAGGGCACGACCGTGCCCGAAATCGAGACTTGGATTCCATCCGCGGTGGGCCCCGACGCGGCGATCGGGGAACTGGCCACGCCCGCGAGAGGGGTGCTCGAATCGACGCGGGCCGAGCCCACCAGCAACCCGCCCGCCGCGGCGGGATGGTCCGCATCATGCACGCGCAACTCGAAGAACCCGTTTCCGACATCCTCCCCCAGGTACAGGCCGCTCACACCGGGCTGGAACGCAACGCCCAACTGGGCGGGGTACCAATCTGCCAGCACGATGGGCTCGCCCGGATAGAGAAACACCACGATCGCGGGGCCGGGAATCTCCTGGCGTAATGGCACCGGCGGTTGGGCCTGGATCCGCTCGCTCATCAGCCCGCCGACCATGGTTGCGAGGACGAGCATCACAGCACGCATGCCCCCACGGTGGCGGGCCAAAAGCGAGAACCACCCGAGCGACGTGCAAACCGGCTTCATGAGGAACATTCGAGGCTCCTTGCGGTTGCGAGGCCCCGATGGTGAGGCCCCGATGGTGAGGCCCCGATAACCGAGGCTACATCGGGTTTTTGGCCCCGTCAAGGAAATTTTCAGATTATATTTGCACTGTACGCGGCGAGGCGTGCGATCGTTCCCGCGCACCACAGACGCAAAATACACAGATCTGTGGATGTCTTGGCTTGAGTCCGCGTCGCCTCTGCCACAGATTTGTGGCAGTGTTGCCACAAGAGTGTGTCGTGCTTTTCGCCACATTCGCCTCCACGCGGGCGTTTTATGCATCACGTAGCGCTCCATACACGCAAGGGCGTGGGGCCGCGCGGCCGCCACAGTTCTGCGTGCCGCGCCGCACACGCCACCCGGCGTGGACCGGCGGGGACCGCCGGACCACCCGAAGGGCACATGCTTGCACGCGGGGTGGTGTGCTGTGGCGGGTGCGGGAATCGCCCAGGCCCGTCGTCCACGCATCCACAATGCCCTTGCCTCATCGCACGCAGATCGCGTGCCGCGTGTGCCGCCCCTACTCCCCCGGCGGCATCACCCCGACGTGCTCCTCCCCCGCCGCCGTGCGCACGCGCAGGAACCCTCGGCCATCAATCCCCAGCAGCGTTCCTCGCACGCGCTCGCCCGCGGGAACCGTGATCTCCGCCTCTTGCCCGACGCCGTGCAGGCGTGCCTGGGCCGTCGTGAGCGTCTTCGCGGGCAAACCGGGCGTGCCGATCGCCTCCGACAGCCGCGCGATCAGGTCGCTCTCCAGCGCGGCCAGATCAACCGCGCGCCCCACCAAGTCCTCAAGCGTCGTCGCCCGCTGTCGCAGGTCCGCGGGGAGTGCCGCGGCGGCAAAGTTCGCATTGATGCCTACGCCCGCCAGCACGAACGACTGGCCAGCCCCGTGCCGTGTCTCGCCCGGTGCTGCCACCGCATCCGCCAGCACACCCAGCATCTTCTTGCCGCCCACCAGCACATCGTTGGGCCACTTCAGCGTGGCCGCGGGCACGGCGGTACCCGCCAAAGCCGCATCCACCACACCCAGGCACGCCACACCGAGGCGCAGGCCCAGGCCATCGAGGACGCTCGCGGGCGGACGGGGCGGGGCAAAGGGCACGGCCAGCGTGAGCCACAGGCCGCCGCGCGGGCACGCATACGCACGCCCGAGCCTGCCGATGCCCCCGCTCTGCTGCGCCGCGACATACACGGTCGCCACCAGCGGCCCCCGCCCGCCGGCAATCAGCCGCCGCGCGTGCATCTGCGTGGAATCGATGGTCTCGAACCGCTCGATGGTGTGGCTCATGCGTGGCCCGGGCGGTGTCTC
>CAZNEU010000056.1:0-7212 GCA_964571915.1 uncultured Phycisphaeraceae bacterium | reverse complement strand
GTGCCCGTGCCCGTGCCCGTCCCGGCACCGGGTGCTGGAGGTTTGGACAAGCCTCTGCCCGTGCCCGAGAGCGCGCCAGCGCCCAAGACCGACAAGCCCGCACCCAAAGCCAAGCCGCCGGCCATCAAGCCCGGCGGTGGCGGCGGGCCCGCGGCACGCACGATTCCGATGGTGGAGACCGCGCCGGGTACGGCCATTGCCCGGCCGGAGTTGGCGGTGCCCGCTGCCGCGCGAACGCTGCGCACGGTGGCGTTGCGGCAGGATGCGCCCGCCAGCCCGGCCGCGCCGTCGGTCAAGGTGCGGCGGTTGTATGGGTTGGCGCTCATGCTGCAGGGCGCGGCGAAGGTGCCGACGGACGCAGGCAAGAAGCAGTTTGCCCTGTGGCCTGGCACGCTCGCCACGGGCCAGCGGGCCTTGGTGGCCGCGTGGGCGGTGGCGCTCACGGAACTGCTCGCGGGCTCGCTGGTGCTGATCGGCCTGTTCACGCGGCTGTCCGCGCTGGCGCTTGCCGGGTGTATGACGGGCGCGCTCTGGCTCACCGAGATCGGCCCCGCGATCCAGAGCGGCAGCGCGGCGTTGGGCTTTCTGCCCAACTACGACGTGGCGGATACGAAACTCTGGGCGACGCCCCTCTGGCAGTTCGGCCTGCTGATGAGCGCGCTGGCGCTGGCGTGCGCCGGTGCGGGTGTTGCATCCATCGACCGCACGCTCGGCGGCAGGCCCGCCAAGGGTGGGGGTGGCGGCGGCGGCGGGGCACCCAAGGCGTAGGCGTGTTGCACGCGAAGTCGCCACGGCGACTCTGCGATACGATGGTGCTCGCACCCCGCGTACACGCGGTGCGGAGCGCACGTGAGCAGCATTTTCCCGGCAATACGAGCGGCACAGAGGAAAACGTGGCTGCCGCTTGCCGCGGCCCTGGGCCTGTCGATCGGCGTACACGCGATCGTGTTGGCCGTGGTCGCGTCGGTGGTGTGGCGGATTGCGCTGCCGGGCCTGCCGGCCACGAAGGAAGAGCCCGACGGCGCGGATGTGTTTCTGGTAACCGCCCCCCCGCCGCCCCCCCCGGCGACCTTGCCGCTGAGCCCGCCGGAGAAGAAGCCTGTTCCAACGGTGCCCGAGAAGCCAGCGCCGCCCGTGCGTGCGCCGGTTGCGACGGGCGGCGCGCCCGCGGCCGCGCCTGTGGCCAAGCCTGCGCCGGTGCAGCGAGTGTCCGCTGCCCCAGCGCGAGCGAGCCTGCCTGCGGCCGCGCCGCCTCCCCCGGCGCCGATCGGCGTGGCCTTCGCGGGCCTCTCGGCGGAGCGGGCGCGGAGCGTGGTGTATGTGGTGGATACGTCGGGGCAGATGGTGACGACGCTGCCGCTCGTGCTTGCGGAAGTGCGGCGCTCGGTGGCGGGCTTGGTGCCGCCGCAGCGGTTTGGCGTGGTGCTGTTCAGCGAGCCGCCGGGAGCGAACGCGGGCGTGCCGACGGCGCGGGCGTTTGCGGGTGAACTGGTGGATGCGGGGCCGAGGGAGCAGACGCAACTGCGTGCGTGGCTGGCCGCGGCCCAGGCGGGGGGGCGCAGCAACGTGATCGAAGGATTGCGGGCCGCGATGGCGCTGGAGCCGCAGGTGATTTTTCTGCTGTCGCGGGCCATTGTGCGCACGGTCGGCGGCCAGTGGGAACTGGGCGTGGAACGCACGCTGACCGAACTGGACCGGCTGAACCCGGTTGATCCCGCAACCGGGCGGCGCGGCACGGTGATCAAGACGATCCAGTTTCTGGAGGATGACCCGACGGGCCTGATGCAGGCGATCGCGGCGCGGCACGGAACGGCGGCGGCGATGGGTAGCGCGAACACCAAGGCCCGCGCGCCCGCGATCGAGGATTACCGGGTGATGAGCGCGGAAGACCTGGCGCGATAGCCGCGCGGTGCGGCTGGATGTTTCCGGCTATCCGCTCGCGGCTCACCGCTCACGGCTACGACAGGTGGGGAGGGGATTCGAACCCCTGAGGCCTTGTGGGCCTGTCCGATTTCAAGTCGGGTACTTTCAACCGCTCAGTCACCCCACCGGGTGCGGTGAGTTTAGCGTGCGTGCCTCACGCAAAGCGCACGTCGCGGCCCTTGTTGATCTCCCGCATCACCGGCATCAGGGGCGCGTAGTACTCCAGCATGGCGCGGGCGGAGAGGTCTTCGCCGGTGAAGTCTCGCAGCACCTCGCGCCAGTCGCGGCTCGCTCCAAGCGCGAGCAGGGCGCGCAGGTACTCGCCCACGTCCTTGCGGCCGTAGTAGTTGCAGTTGTGCGGGTCCTGCTTCAGGATGTTCCTGGCGATGTACATGTGCAACTGGTAGACGATGAGCGAGCAGATGGCGTAGTCGTAGTAGCCAGCGGGATCGTCGATGATGTGGGTTTTGGTGGCGGGGTCGCAGAAGTCTTCGCCGCGCGTGGTGCCGCCGGGCGGCTCGATGCCCTGATGCTGGCGTGCCAGTTCCCACCAGCGGGCGTTGAGCGTGTTGGCGGGGAGGTTCTTCTCGTAGAAATCATGCTCCCAACCGGCCATCACGCCCCACGACCACGGCTGGAAGACGATGTTGGAACCTTCCATGGCCTGGGCGAGGAGCCAGCGGTCGGAGTTTTTCGCGGCTTCGGCGGCCGCGGAGGCGCTGAGCACGCCGATCTGGGCGAGGTAGGGCCGCTGCGTGCAGGCGAGGGAGATGAGTTCGCCGATGCCCTCGTGGAAGGCGCGGTTGGCGCCCTCGCGGAGGAGCAGGGGCACGCCCGCGTTCGTGTAGGAGAGGTAGTAGTAGATGTGGCCGAGTTCGTGGTGGGTGGTGGTGAACCAGTCGGCGTTGGCCTTGACGCTCATGAGCGAGCGGACATCCTGCTCGAGGTCGATGTGCCAGGCGCTGGCGTGCGTGTTCTTTTTGCGGGGCGAGGTTGCGGGCAGGTCGTAGAGGTCGCTCCTGGTCCAGAACGATGCGGGGAGTTTGGGGAAACCCATGGAGACGTAGAACGCCTCGGCCTGTTGCACCATCCACTCCGGCTTCTTGCTCACGAAGAGCGGGTCAAGGTCGGCGGCTTTCTCGAAGCCCGGCCACTGCTGGCCCCAGCGGTTGGGGAGCCAGTGGGCCGGAATGAGGCGCGGCACGGGCTGGTTGAACCGCTCGGCGAGGCGGTGCTTGGCGTAGCAGTGCAGGTGCTCAAAGAGCGGGCGCGTCTGGGCCATGGCGGTCTGGGCCAGCGACATCATCTCCGGCGTGCTCATGCCGTACTCGGCGACGTTGAGGCCGAAGAAGGAGGAGAACCTGAGTTCGCGGGCGCAGCCGTTGCGGAGGCGCTGCAGGTCCATCAGGCCGGGCTTGAGGGCCTTGCCGATTTCCTTCGATGCCTCCCACGCGGCACGCCGACGGGCCTCGTCCGTGCTGGTGCCGAGGATGTCATCGATCTCGTTGGCGGTGATGGGCTTGTCGGCTTCACCTGCCATGCGCAGGGTGAAGCGGTAGCCGTCTTGCGTGGCGGTGGATTTGGCCTCGATCTCGGTGCGCTGGGCCACAAGGTCGGGCACGGTGCCGGGGTACTGCGCGGCACGGAAGAACGCGGCGGTGACCTGACGGTTCGTGAGCGGATCAAGCCGCCACGCGCTGCCCCGCAGGCGCTGGATGGTTTCGAGGCGGGATTTTTCGCCGACGAAGGCGTTGAGGGGTTTTTGGGCCTTGATGGCGCCTTCGGTGTGGGCGTCGGAAACATCCGTGGAGGAAAGCCATTGGGCGTTATTGGCCGCGGCGTAGAGGGGTTGGAAGGCGCGGTTGTAATCTGCAAGGAAGGCGCGGGCTTCGCGTTCGGAAGTACCGGGGATATCAGAAAGACGAGGCGCGGGGCCGGTGATGGAGGCGGGGCCTCTGTTGGCGACACCCGGCGTGGTGGCTGTACCGGCCGCGCTCGCGGTGCTGCTACCGCCCGTGTTGGCGCACCCGGCGGCGGCGGTGAGGAGCGTGCCGGAGCCGAGCGCGGCAGCCGCGGCGGACTTGAGGGCATCGCGACGGGAGAGTTCGGTGGCCATGGGAAGGCTCCGGGGGAGGCTGCGTGCGACCGGGAGGGCGGTGGGGCATTGTACCGGATGGGCACGGGTTGGTAGACTGTGGGGATGAGCGGGTCGCCGTAGGATTTGCCGGACTGGCAATGGGCGCGTTCACGGAGGTCTCCGCGTGGATTTTCGGGGCTACGTTGACAAGGGGTGGATCCGGCCGAGCGAGCCGATATCGCTCCCGGACGGCACGCCGGTGACGTTTTCTCGCGCGACAACTCGCGGGGCAACGGGCCGCCTGCGGGGCAACGGGAAGGCCGGGCCGATCGGAGGCTGGAAGTCGCGGCCGCTGCGCGACCTTGTGCGCGAGCAGGGCAGCAAGCCCCTGCGGAGCCTCGATGACCTCGCGGGCGATTGGCCGCCGGGCGAGTCGATTGATGCGTTGCTCAGGTCCGTTCGCAAGGGCCGCGCGTGATGGATGCAGTGCTGCTGGACACGGACGTGTTTTCGTTCATCTTCAAGCAGGATTCGCGGGCGGATGACTACGCGGGCGATGTGCTTGGCCGGCAGGCGTGCCTGTCGTTCATGACGGTGGCCGAACTGACGCGCTGGGCGCTGCAGCACCGGTGGGGGCCAAAGCGGCGCGCGACGCTGCGGGCCAGGATGGGCGCGTGCACGGTGGTTGAGTACGACCCGGCAACCGCCGACGCGTGGGCCCGGATTTGTGTCGAGCGGATGCGGGCCGGGCACCCGATCGCGTGTGGCGACTGCTGGATCGCGGCGTGCGCAGTGAGGCACGAGATCCCGCTGGTTACGCACAACGCGAAGCACTACGCGGGCATCAGCGGGTTGCGGATTGTCACGCACGCGAGATGAATGCGGTTACGGCAGCGCCTCGCGCCAAGTCGCGGGGATTTCGCGTGCCGTGCGCGCCGACCCGTCCGCGAGCGCGGCGTTGAACGAGCCGCTGGGGGCAACCGCGTTTGCAGCGGCGGCCGCGCCGGGGCGCACGCCGTGGATGAAGAAGAGACGTTCGGCGGTGTGGGCGTTCTGGCGGAAGTCGATCATGCTGGCCGTGCGGCCGGGGCCGGCGCTCCCCTTGCTATCCACATAGAGCGCGGCCTCGGCGGGGCGGGCGATCCGGTCGAGCGCGATGAAGGCCGGGGCCGCGTCGTAGTTGTCCGGGTCGCCGTCACGCCCGGCGTGGCCGGTCGCGTTGATGGCGTAGGTGCGTGTGAAGTCTGGCCCGAAGGCCGCGCGGGCGGAGGGGCAGACCAGCACCGAGTTGCCGGCGTGGTAGAGATCGGCACCGGTGGTGCCGCCGCGGCCGCTGAGTTGCTGGATGACCAGGGCCCAGTTGGGCCGCGCGGCGTAAGGGATGCCGATGGCGGGTGAGTAGCCGCGGTGGTCGTCGGCGTACGCACGCGTGAGCATGGCGATGGAGCGAAGGTTGCCCAGGCAGATTGTGCCGCGGGCGGCCTGGCGGGCACCGGCGAGGGCGGGGAGAAGGACGCTGACGAGGAGCGCAACGACGGCGATGACGACGAGGACTTCGATAAGCGTGAAGGCACGCGGGCGCGGCATGGGGGAGGGTATGGCAAATGACCAAATGACCAAATAGCAAATGGCAAATGGCCAAGAGCAATGAGCAAAGGGCGGTGCGGCAATGATGGGGGAGGGACGTGTCGGCGGAAGTGGGGGTCGCGTTCTACGCTCGCTGTGGTCGAGCAGATTTGGAGGGTTCCATGTCGATTCATTGCGCTGGCCGTTCTCTGCCGCTCGTTGGTGGGTTGTTGGCCGCGTGGGTGATTCTCGGTGTGGTCGTGCCGCCCGCCGCGCTGGCGCAGCACGCGGGTGGGGGGAACCAGGCGCTCAAGGGCACGCCCGCGGGGCGGCAACTGACAGGCACCGGCGCGAGGGATGTGCTGGGGTTCTCGGTGCGTGCGGGGTATGAGTTGACCCTCGCCGCGGATGAGGTGAGCGGGGGGCGGTTTCTGGAGTTTGATGAGCGCGGCAGGCTGTACGTGTCTGTGCCGAGCGGCGAGATCGTGCAGTTGTTTGATTGGGACGGGGACGGGGTGTTCGAGCGGCGGCGCGAGATCGTGGCGGGACTACGAGGTTTGCATGGGCTGTGCTTTCGCAAGGATGAGACGGGGTCGTGGATGTGGTTTACAACGAGCGACAGCGTGCGGCGTGTGCGTGTGGACACACTGCCGGAGCAGGGCGAGGTCAAGGCGACGGTGGAGACGATTCTCAAGCCGGGGGATTTGCCCAGTGGCGGCGGGCACTGGTGGCGGAGCGTGCTGGCGACGGACACGCACCTGTTCACGTCGATCGGCGATTCGGGGAACATTTCCGATGAGGTGGCCAGCGAGCGGCAGAAGGTGTGGCGGTTCAACCTTGATGGAACGGGCAAGACGCTGTGGGCATCGGGGATTCGGAATACGGAGAAGTTGCGGCTGCGACCGGGGACGCGCGAGGTGTGGGGGGTCGATCACGGCTCGGACAACCTGGGGGCGCCGCTGGGGGAGAGTGCGCGGCAGTATGGACCGGTGACGGACATGAACCCGCCGGATGAGTTCAACCATTACATCGAGGGGGGTTTTTACGGGCACCCGTTTGTGACGGGGAACCGGGTGCCGCGCTATGAGTTTGCGGTGGGGAAGGGCAAGCGCGATGACCTGGTGGAACTGGCGGACAAGACGATCCCGCCGATGTGGTGCTTTCAGGCCCACTCGTCGAGCAACGCCTTCGCGTTTCTGGACCCGGCGTTGTGCGGAACCGGGAAGGCCATGCCGGCGGACCACGCTGGCGATGCGTTCGTAGCCCAGCGCGGCAGTTGGAACCGGCGAACCTCGGCGGGGCACACGATCTCGCGGGTGCTGTTTGATGACGGGGTGCCGTTTGGGCAACTGGTGATCGTGAGCACGCTTGACAAGGGCGGGAAGAACCCCAACGGCAAGCCGATCGACTGCGTGCAGGCCGCGGATGGGAGCGTGCTGTTCAGCGTGGACAGTTTGCGGGAGACGAACGCGGCGCGGGTGTACCGGCTGAGGTGGGTGGGGGAGGGGAAGGGGCAAAGAGCAAAGAGCAAATAGCAAAGGGCAAACGGCAAAGGCACAGGGCAAAGGGGCAGGAGGCGAAGGCAGGAGAGAAGAGGCAGGCGGCTGGGGGCAGGGTTGCGGTACCCTTGTTTTTTGGCAAGAAAG
>CAZNEU010000055.1:0-3658 GCA_964571915.1 uncultured Phycisphaeraceae bacterium | reverse complement strand
CAGTTCGATCTTTCGTTCTTGCAGGGCCCGCAGGGCGTTGGCCGGTTCGCGGAAGGACGAGAGCACGATGCGGCCCGCCCGCTGGTTGGTCTCGAGGTACACCTTCTGCTTGAAACTCGCGTCTTCGATGCCCCGGTTGGGGTAGATCACCGTCGCGTCGACCAGGCCCCAGATGCCAAAGCCGAGCAGGCCGACCATGAAGACGGCGGTCTTCATGAGCCAGGGCCGGTTGATGCTGGTTGTTTCACGCTCGGCCATCGGTAGAGACTCCACGACCACCCCGGCATAATCGTACGGCCCGCGGCGGGCTCGCACCGCCGCGCACGGCTTTATCGACCCATGAACACACCTTCCTCACACCCCCCGGCCTCACACCCCCTGGCAGCACAACCCTTTGGTGGTCTTCTCGAATCGGTGGCCGCGAAAACGCCCGCGCCCGGCGGCGGCGCCGTGGCGTGCGCGGCGGGGGCGCTGGCCTGCGCCCTGGCGGGCATGGTGGTGGCCTACTCCCTCGGCAAGAAAGACCTCCAAGCCCACCAAGTCGCTCTGGAGGATGCCGCGGCGCAACTCGCCCGCGCCCGGGCCGTGCTGCTCACACTGGCCGATGAAGATGCCGCGGCCTACGGCCTGCTGAACGAACTGCAACGGCTGCCGGAGGGGGATGCGCGGCGTGCGGGCGTGGGGGCCGCGGCGCAGGCGTGCGTGCGGGTGCCGCTGGCGGCGCTGGCCACATGCGCGCAGGTGCTGGATGTGTGCCGCGGGCTGGTCGGACGAAGCAACCGGCACCTCGCGTCGGACCTGGAGATTGCGGTGGTGCTGGGCCGGGCCGCGGCCCAAGCGTGCGCGGTGAACGTGCGCGTGAACCTGGCAGCGTTGGCCGGCGACGCCGATCGGCAGGTGGCGCAGGACTCGGTTGGGGCGCTCCTGGCTCGCGCGCTGGCGGGCTGAGGCGGGTCTTTCCGGCGGATCGCGGGACAGAGCCCCACTCCGCCACGGCGGACCTTCGGTCGGAGAGTGGCGGTACCCAAGGCGCGCGGGGTACGAAAAAGCCCCGGCTTGCGCCGGGGCCTCTTTGCGAACAAGGTTGGGTCGGCGGTCCCGCTTCAGCCGCAGGTCTGGTCGCCGAAGTACTGGGTGATCCAGTCGCCCAGGTTGTCGGGGAAGGGCTCGTTGCACTGGCCGACACCGCCGATGGTGAAGCCGGTCTTGTAGCCCTGGTCGTAGGGGGGCGGGTTCCCGGGGCAGGGAATGGCGTAGCCGCCGGGCCCGGGGATGGCCGGGGCGGTGTAGTAGTCGGTGATGAAGTCGCCGAGGTCGTCAGGGTTGATGACGCCGTCGGGTGTGTAGTCGAGCGTGCAGGTGGCAGCGCACACGTTGACGGGCGAAGCGCTGTTGCGGGCCACCACCATGGTCAGGTCGGCCGTGATGAGGTCCGCATCGTTGTTGTTGGTGTCGGTGCAGCCGTTGTTGAGACGGATGAGCGAACGGGTGTTGTTGTGGCCGCCCGCAGCGCCGTGCCCCTCGAAGCACGTGGCCAGAGAGCCCCAACTGGCCTGGTCCACCACGCTCGCGGCGGTGCAGTCCGTCATGGTGAGCAGGGCCACTTGGTTGGTGGTGATGGCCAGTTTGCCGCCAGCCGGGGCCATGCCGAACGCGGTGGAGACGGCATCGGGCGTGGGCAGGGCCGGGCTGCCCAGCGTGGTGCCGCCGTTGACGGCCACCAGGTAGAAGCCGCCCGAGGGGATCACGCCCGTGATGGGCACCACGAACCAGTTGGGCGTGGTGTTGGGGCCGGTTTCGGATGTGTACTGCACCGCCCAGCCCGTGGCATCGATAGCGCCCGAAGAGGTGTTGTGGAGTTCGATGAAGTCCCGGTCGTAGGACGCGGCGGGCGTTCCCGTGTTGGCACCGGCACCGTAGATCTGGCTGATCTTGAGGCCCTGAGCGGCGTTGACACAGTCGATGACCGCGACGGTGGCTACGCCGTTGTAGACGCGGTCTTCGATGTCGGTGAGCACATAGGGAATGTTGTAGGTGCCGGTGCCGAAGGTTCCGGGCACCATCTCGCCAGCGGCAAAGACGCCGGTGCCATCATCGGCGAGCAAGACGCTGGCCGAGCCGCCGATGGAGGAGAAGTTGGCCTCCACGCTCAACACGCCCGCCGAGGGCGGGTTCGCGTTGGCGAGGATCGGGAACACCACCAGGCGGTACGGCCCGGCCACGCCCGTGCAGAGCGCCTTGGGGTCGCTCACCTGGCTGGCGGAGGGCACGCAGCGGCCGACCTCGCCGACGACGCTGGCGGGGCTGCTGTGGCCCATCCAATCGGTCGCGGTCAACTGGGTGATGAAGGGGCGGATCACGGAGAGGTTGTCCACCGTGCCCGAGAACGAGAAGTTGCCGCCGCCGACATCGTTGAGGAGTTGGACGGCCGAACCGCCGACGGGCGAAAGGTCCGCCGTCACATAGTACGCGGCGGCCAGGCCGCTCACGTTCGCGTTGATCGTGAACGCGTCGCCGAAGCAGTAGACACCGGCATCAAAGAAGCCGGACACCGAGATCACGTTGCCGACGCAGGAGTTGGCGGTGAACAAGGTGTTGCGCGGCGTGGGGAGGCTGCTGCCGAAGTCGTCGATGTTGCTGTTGGTGTCGATGCAGCCGTTGCTGGCGCGGATCACGGCCGTGCTGTTGCTCATGCCCAGGGCGGGGCCGGTGGTGCCCTCGAAGCAGTTGACGGAGCCCACGCTGGTGCCGTAGGCCACCATGTCGGAGACGGTGGGGCCGATGCACGCGGTGCCGAGCAGCACGTTGTTGGTGGCGAGGGCCACCTTGCCGCTGTTCTGGGCCATGGAGATGCCGCCGGTGAGATCGGGCGCGGGCAGGTCCTGCGAGCCGGCGGTGCTCCCCGCCAACTGCACGAGGTAGTACTGACCGGGCTGGAGCGTGGTGGCCGCGGGAACATCAACCTTCTGGTTGAAGGAGCCGGTGGCGGGCGAGTACTGGATGCTCCAGCCGCCGATGTTGACCGCCGCAGCGGAGCGGTTGTAGATCTCGACGAAGTCGTTGCGGTAGATGGAGTCGGGGAAGTTGCCGCCGCCGCCGTACACCTGCGAGATGACCACGGCCGCGTCGTCGATGCACTGGTTCACCGAGATGCTGAAGTTGCCGTTGGTGCTGCGCGGCATCGCGTTGGTCTCGGTCACCGTGAAGGGGATCATGTACGCGCTCAGGGCCTGGCCGATGGGCACCACGAGCGTGTAGGTGAAGGAGTTGACGGCCGTCTCGGTGAAGGACTGACTCGCCGAGCCGCCGAGTTGTGAGAGGTTCGCTGAGACGAGAATGCCAGTGCTGGGCGGGTTCTCGCCCGCCAGCGTGTTCACGGTGAAGGTGATCGGGAAGCCGCGACACGCGGCCGAGGGGTTGGCCAGGCCCACGCCCGAGGGGGAGACGGGCACGGTGGCTGTGCCGGAGACGGTGAGCGCATCGAACCGGAGCGTGCCCGTCGTCGCGTAAGGGTTTACGCCCGCGTTGACCGTGTAGGTCGTGTTGTTGGCGGGGTCGAAGATCGTGACGAAGCGGACCTTGAAGTTGGGGTTGAAGTCCACGCCCGCGACACCGGTCAGGTCCCACGTGTTGCCGTTGACGAAGATCGTGCTGCCCG
>CAZNEU010000054.1:0-4426 GCA_964571915.1 uncultured Phycisphaeraceae bacterium | reverse complement strand
GAACGACTTCGCCCGCCACGCCCTGATCTGCACCACCGACAAGATTGATGCCGTGCTGGCCGTGGGGGATGAAACGGCCGAGGAACTCCGGTTCCTGTCGCCGGCCATGGCCAAGGCGGCCATCACCACGGCGTACAACGGCCTGCCGTCTCCGCCGCTGGCGCTGGCCGCGAAACTGGATTCGCGCCGGCGGGTGCTGGCGTGGCTGAACACCCTGCTGGGGTTCACGCCCGATTATCTCATCACCCACGTCACGCGCCCGGTGGTGAGCAAGGGCCTGTGGCGAGACCACAAGGTGTGTACCGCGCTCGCCCCGCACCTGAAGAAGGCGGGCAAGACCGCCGTGTATCTGCTGCTCACCTGCGGAGCCACGCCGCGGAGTGCTGCGGATGCTCACCGCATGGCCCTGAGCCACAACTGGCCCGCGCGGCACACGCTGGGGTACCCGGACCTGGACGGGCCGGAAGTGGACATCTACCACACCATGCAGGCGATGTACGCGCACGCGGCACAGATGCAGGGTGGCGACACCCCCTCCCAGAGGGAGGGGGCGGGGGGTGGGCAGATTGGGTATCACGCTCAATCACCAGACGCGGCAGGCGGGGGTGGACGGTTCCCCGTCACGCCCCTGCTCGTCAACCAGTTCGGCTTCACGCGCGAGAAACTCGGCGGCACCGGGCCGGATGAACTCTCGATGGCCGACCTGCGCCGCGCGGCGGATGTGGAACTGGGCATGAGCGTGTACGAGCCCTTCGGCATCGCCCACCTGGAAGCGCTGCACGCGGGGGCGATCTGCGTGCCCAGCACCGTGTGCGGGTGCCTGGGCCTGGCCCGGCGGGCGCTGGCCGAACTGGGCATGGGCCTGAGCGATTGCCTGGTGCTGCTGCCGGCGGACTTTACCACCTCGAAGGTTGATGACCCGCTTCACTTTACCGCGCACGAGCGTGATGCGGTGGAGAACGATGTGTGCGAGAAGGTGGCCGCGGAGTTGTTCAGGCGCTTGCCGACCAGCGATGCCGCGCGGGCCAGGCACCTCGCCACGGGTCAGCAACTGGCGACGAAGATGGGGTGGGATGAGGTGTGCGAGCGCGACATTCTGCCCGTCTTCGCGCGGATCGTGAGGGCGTGAGCGTGGCACAAAGACGCGAAGGCGCGAAGAAGAGGCGGCCTGTTCCAACCGGCCCCTCGGACCTTCGGCACTTGCCGCTTCCCCTTGCCCCTTGCCCCTTGCTTTTTGCTATTTGCCCTTTGCTATTTGCTGTTTGCCTTTTCCTATTTGGCCATTTGACCATTTGCTATTTGGCCATTTGCAGGTCCCCCTGCCCCAGCCTGCTCGGCAGCGCATCCAGCGGCATCGCCTTCTCCACGCTGAACGTGCCCGTGCGCGTGCGCCGCAGGCCCGCCAGCATGCCGCCCGTGCCCAGAACCGTGCCCAGGTCTCGCGCCAGCGAGCGGATGTAGACGCCCTTGCCGCAGTCGATGGAGAGCACCGCGCGGGGCCATGAGTACGACACCACGCTGATCGCGTCGATGCGCACGGGCCGGGCCGGGAGTTCCTGCGGGTTGCCCGCGCGGGCCATGTCGTACGCCCGCTGGCCATCCACCTTGATGGCTGAGTACGCGGGCGGGCGCTGCATGATCGTGCCGACGAAGCGGGCGCACGCCGCGGTGAGTTCCGCCGCCGTTGGCGGGGTGCGCGGCGGCGCGATCTCCACGAGCGTCTTCTCCCCCTCGGCATCATCGGTGGATGAAAACGCGGACAAGTCCACATCGGCGAGGTAGGTCTTGCTATCGGCCATGATCTGGTTGCACAGGGGCGTGGCCTTGCCGACGAGGATCACCAGCAGCCCGGTGGCGAGCGGATCGAGCGTGCCGCCGTGGCCCACCTTGATGCGCTTGGGCGCGCCCGCGGCCACCAGCGACCGCCGCACACGCCGACACACATCCATCGACGTGGGGCCGAGCGGCTTGTCGATGAGGAGAATGCCGGAGGGGGTGGGGGTGAGCGGCGGAGGTGTGCTCACGGGGCACGCTCCACAACCACCCACGGGTTGCGTTGCGTTGGCCCGCTGTGTGCCCACGCTCCCGGGGGGAGCGCCCGCCACGGGGGCGGCGGCGCATCCCCGCTGCCGCGCCGCACCACGACAAGGCCCGTCGGGTTGCGTTCGCTCCAGCCAGCAACTTCTCCGCTCCCAACAGCCACCATCTTGCCGCGTGTGCCAAACACCATGCTCTCTTCGACGTACACGCTTGCCATGGGGCGTTGCCACGCTGGGTTGTGCTCGCGCATGACTTGGCACAGGGCCCGCCCCATCCACCCGGGCACAAGCCTCGGCAGCACCTGCATCCCCGCCATGCCGGCAAGCAGTGCGGCGGCCGCGACACCGAGCAACTGGCTTGCAATCACCCTGCCCCGCAGCGCTCGCGACGCGGCTTTGGCCAAGAACAGTGCCGACAGGATCAACGCGATCACAAGGCTCAGATCTGTCGCTACATTGACCAGCGGTTGGTTTCGATCCAGACCGCCGCCCAATCTCATCGAGAAGTGAGAGAACGCGAGAAGGCCGATCACGGTCGCGCCAATCGCGGTCCAGACGGCGACCCCCAAGCCCTCTGCCCCACGCAGCATGGCGCGCGTGGGCGCCCCCGCCCTCATCACCATCCGCGCACTCACCAGCGCGATCGCCGGGTACATGGGCATCGTGTAGTGCGGCAGTTTCGCCATGCTCAACTCGAACACCACCCACATGGGCACGATCCACGCCACCAGGAACATCTCCGCGTCGCGGCCGTGCCACGGCTCGCGCAGCCACGCGACGAACCCCGACCGTGAGGGAGGGGCGGTAGACGCGGCGCGTTCATGCGCGCTCAGGGCATCCACGGCTTGTGCGTTGATCGCCGCTCCCTCACGGTCGCGGTTCGTTACGCCCCGTGCCCGCTTCCACGCCGCGATGAACCCCGACCGTAAGGGAGGGGCGTTTGACGCGCCGCGTTCATGCGCGCTCAGGGCATCCGCGGCTTGTGCGTTGATCGCCGCTCCCTCACGGTCGCGGTTCGTTACGCCCCGTGCCCGCTTCCACGCCGCGATGAAGCCCGCCAGCGTGAGCAGCGACCCCGGCCAGAACAGCGCGGCCAGCAGCACCGTGTGCGTGCCGGGGGGTGCGAAGTGGCCCTCTTTGCTGCCGCGCAGGCCGCGGGCGAAAAACTCGTTCCACACCAGCGTAGCGTACGGCCCAAGGCCGCCCTGGCGCTGGGCCACGGCCCACACCCACGGGGCCACGCACGCCAGCACGATGAACGCCCCCAGCACCGGCCGCAGCGAGCCGACCCACCGCCACGAGCGGGCGGTGATACTGAGCCACAGGATCGCGAGGCCCGCCACCAGCGGCGTAACCGGCCCCTTGGCCATGATGCCGGCGCCGAGGGCGAGCCAGAACAAAAAGGCACTGGGGTCGCCACGGCGACCCTTCGACACTGGGGACTGGGCCCTGGTGGAAGGTCGCGACAGGGCCACATCGCACATCGGCACAGGGCCACATTCGGCAGAGTCGTCCTGACCAGTCTTTGGGCCCTCGGCCCTCGGCCCTCGGCCCTGTCCCCTCGCCTTCCACACACCCCACAACGCCCCCATGCACACCGTCGTACACGCCAGCAGCAACTGGTCCGCACGGGCCTGGTGGGCATCCCACACCACCATCGGGGCCGCGGCCAGCAGCATGGCGGCCAGCAGTGCCGCGCGGGCATCGAACATCTTCAGGCCCAGCCGCCACGTGGCAAACACCGCCACGATCGCGCACAGCGCGCTGGGCACGCGGTACATCCAGATGGCGTCGTTGAGCGGCTTGCCCCACGTGAAGAGTGCCGCGCTGGCGGATTGCAACCAATACACCAGCGGCGGCTTGTTGAGCCGCGGCACATCCACCAGCATGGGCACCACCAGACCGCCGGAGTGCATCCTGGGGTCGCGCTGCGACTCGCTCAGGGCCACGCTCTCAAACATCTGGCGGCTGGCTTGGGCGAAGCGGCACTCGTCGCGGTCCACCGGCGGCAGACTGGTCTGGCCGGGCAGATACACTGCGGTGCAGAGCAGCAGCAGCACCAGCCCGCCCCGCCACCACGCGCGGCAGAAGCCTTTCCAATACCCGCCTTGGGCCCGATCCTCGATGCTCAGCCACAGACTTCGCACAGTGATCGACTATAACCGGGGCCTGAGCGCCCCCGTGCGCTGGGTGCGCACGCTCGCGTCCGGCGCGGGCGAGGTGTTGCGGGCGGTTTTCGGCTGGGCCTTCGCGCGAGAGCGGCAATGGTGGGCCCTGCCGATGCTGATGGTGGCGGTGGCACTGGTGTTTGTGCTGCCGCGGGACGAGGCGATCCGCGCGTGGGTGCGCTCCATGCCGCTGTCGGGAGATTTCAAGCGCGAGGTGGA
>CAZNEU010000053.1:0-3308 GCA_964571915.1 uncultured Phycisphaeraceae bacterium | reverse complement strand
GTGGTGGTGGCGGCGGCGGCGGTGGTCGCCGCGGCTCTTGGTAAGTTCCGCGATCCGCGGTGCTTGTCGAAGATTCGCCGTGGCGAACTTGAATGACAAACACGACGGCCGGTGCCGCAAGGTGCCGGCCGTTTTCGCGTTTTGGGGGTGAGGGGGCGGGTTGGTCGGATGCACAGACCGGCGTGCCCGCGTTCAGCCGTCGTTCTCGTCGGGGTCGCTCTCCTGGCCGCGCGTGCCGGGGCCGAAGATGGCCGAGCCGACGCGGACGACGTTGGCGCCTTCGGCGATGGCGACCTCGAAGTCTGCGGACATGCCCATGGAGAGCATGTTGAAGTGGCCCTTGGCGCCGCCGCCGATCCCCATTTTGGCGATGTCATCAAAGACCTCGCGGCAGCGGACGAAGGCGGGGCGGGAGTCTTCGGGGTTGGCGGATTCGGCGGCGATGGTCATGATGCCGCGCAGGCGGACGTTGATCATGCCCTCGATCTGCTCGGCGAGGTGGCGTGCGGCGGGGAGGGAGCAGCCGTGCTTCTGAGGTTCGTCGGAGCAGTTGACCTGCAGGAGCACATCGATGGGCTTGGGGCTTTTGTAGGCGAAGGTCTGGACCTCTTCGGCGATGCGGAGGGAATCGACGGAGTGGATGAGCGTGCAGAGTTCGCAGGCCTTTTTGGCCTTGTTGCGCTGGAGGTGGCCGATCATGTGCCAGCGGGCGGCGGGGAGGTCGGCCTGCGTGCGTGCGGGCGAGCCGGAGCGGGGTCGCTGGCGGGCCTGCCACTCGCCGATCATGGCGGCCCGCTGGATGAGTTGCTGGACGTGGTTCTCGCCGAAGTCGGTGTGGCCGAGGGCGAGGAGTTCGCGGATTTCCTCCGCGCCGGTGTACTTTGTGACGGCGACGAGTTTGACGGAATCGGGCGAGCGGCCGGCGCGCTGGGCGGCGCGGGAGATTCGGTCTTTCACGTCGGCGTAGCGGTCTTTGAGCGTTTCGAGGATGGTCACGTTGCCTCCTGCTTGGTGGCCGGGGCGAGTGTAGCGGGGGAAGAGGGGGGAGGGCCGAGGGACAGGGCGGAGGCAAAGAGCAAAGAGCAAAGAGCAAAGGGCAAAGGGCAAAGGGCAAAGGGAAGAGGGCCACTCTGCGCCAGTGGGTTCTACCCTGCGGGTATGAACACACCCGCCCCGTTGCCCTTCCGCGAAGCCATTCTTGCCGCTGGCGATGCCGCGCCGGACTTTGAGGTGCAGACGCAGGACCGCAAGCCGTGGAGGCTGTCTGCCGCGCTGAAGGAGGGGGACGTGGTGCTGTGCTTCTTCCCCTTCGCGTTCACCAGCACGTGCGGCACGGAGATGAAGTGCATCACCGAGGAGACGGCCCGGTGGCGCGACAAGGGCATGCAGGTGGTGGGCGTGAGTTGCGACAGTTGGGCCGCGCTGAAGGCGTGGGCGGAGAAGGAGGGATACACGCACACGTTCCTGTCGGACCTGCACCGGACGGTGTGCAAGGGGTATGGGTTGTACTGGTCCGACCTGAACGTGGCCTGGCGCGGCACGGTGGTGGTGGGGCGGCAGGGGAAGGTGATCTGGAGCCAGAAGCGAGAGATCAAGGACGCGATGGCCCTTGACGAGGTGCTGGCGGCGGTGGGGTGAGGGGCTTCGTCCTACGCTGCGTTCATGCCGCTAGCGCCCGCCGCGATCGTGCGAAACACGCCCCTGGTGCTCATCATCCGCGACGGGTGGGGCGAGAACCCGCATCCGGAGCACGATGCGTTCAACGCGATCAAACTGGCGCGCACGCCGGTAGCGGATGGGCTCGACCGCGACTGGCCGCGCTGTTTGGTGAAGACGAGCGGGCTGGATGTGGGCGTGCCGCCGGACCAGACGGGCAACAGCGAGGTGGGGCACCAGAACATCGGGGCGGGACGGATCGTGGATCAGGAGGTGGTGCGGATCTCGAAGAGTTGCGCGTCGGGCGCGATCCGCGAGGTGGCGGCGATCCGCGCGGCGATTCTGCGGGCGAAAACGGCGGGGAAGGGGGGGGCCACGGTTCACCTGATGGGCATCGCGTCGGACGCGGGTGTGCATGGGCTGCTGGCGCACCTGTATGCGCTGCTGGACGCGTGCAAGCATCACGGGCAGGGGAAGGTGGCGGTGCATCTGTTTACCGACGGGCGCGACACCGGGCCGTTCACGGGGCGGGCATTTGTGAGCGCGGCGGAAGCGAAGATGCGAGAACTGGGTGTCGGGCGTGTGGCCTCCATCATCGGGCGCTACTGGGCGATGGACCGCGACCACCGGTGGGACCGTGTGCAACGTGCGTACGAGTGCCTGACGGGGCGCGTGCGTGCGCCGCGGTTTGCCGACGCGGCAAGCGCGGTGGAGGATTACTACACCAACCCGGCCAAGGACACGGCGGGGAATGAGTTGAAGGGGGATGAGTTTGTGTCGCCGCGCGTGGTGGCCGAGAGCGATGAGGATGCGCGGAGCACGCGGATCAAGGACGGGGACGTGGTGGTGTTTTACAACTACCGGGGAGACCGGCCGCGCGAGATCGTGTCGGCCTTTGTGCTGCCGGATGCGGAGTGGAAAAAGGTGAAGCCCAGCCCCGACGGGCACGCGGGCTTCGAGCGCGGCCGCAAGATGAACGTGGAGTTGGTGGCGATGACGGGGTACAGCGAGGCGCTGGCACCGTTCATGAAGGTGGCGTTTGCCAAGCCGCCGCGGCTGGCGGGGATTGCGGGCGAAGTGTTCAGTGCGGCGGGGCTGCGGCAGTTCCGCTGCGCGGAGACGGAGAAGTTCCCGCACGTAACGTTCTTTTTCAACGACTACCGCGAGGAGCCGTTTGCCGGTGAGGTGCGCGAGAACCCCGCAAGCCCGCGCGTGGCGACGTATGACCTGATGCCGGAGATGGCGGCGCACCAGGTGCGCGACGCGGTGCTGCGCAGGCTGGCCAGCGGCGATTGCGAGGATGTGCTGATCGTGAACTTTGCCAACTGCGACATGGTCGGGCACACCGGCTCGCTCGCCGCGACGATCAAGGCCGTGGAAATTATCGATGCGTGCGTGGGCGAGGTGATCGCGGCCACGGTCAAACGCGGGGGGTCGCTGATCGTGGCGGCGGATCATGGCAACGCCGAGCAGATGTTTGACCCCGCTACCGGCAGCCCGCACACCGCGCACACGCCCTATGACGTGCCGCTCTATGTGGTGGGCGAGGCCTTTCGCGGGCGGAAACTGCGAGACGGTCCGCAGCGCGGCAGGCTGGCGGACGTGATGCCCACGGCGCTCGAGATGATGGGGCTGGAGAAGCCGCCGGAGAT
>CAZNEU010000052.1:0-15913 GCA_964571915.1 uncultured Phycisphaeraceae bacterium | reverse complement strand
GAAGGCCTCCTTCCCGCTCTACCGCGATGCCGCCGCGAAGGAGCCGAACATCCTCCCCGGCTTCCTCGCCCTCTGGGGGAAGAAACTCAAGCGGAAGGTCGCGCCCGAAGACTTCGCCGCGTACGTCTACGGCCTCACGGGCCACGCCGGTTTCGTCGAGCGATTCTGGGATGAACTCGAAGACTGCCAACTCCGAATCCCGCTCACGCTGAGCGCCAGACTCTTCGGCGAAGTCTCCGCGGCCGGGGCGATGCTCCTGCACCTGCACACCTTCGGCGAGCGCTTCCAGCCGCGCCGCACGCGCATCCCACAGGTTCCGTCGGGCAAGGCCAGGGTCAAGGAGGCCATCAGCGACAAGCCCGCCGACTACCCCGAGGCGTTCGAGTACCTCGAACAATCCAAAACCCTCCGTATCGGTGCCGGCGCGATCGCGCCTGTCGATCCCGCCGTCTGGAACTACGAGGTCTCGGGTTTGCAGGTCGTCAAGTCGTGGCTGGGGTACCGCATGAAAGATCGCAAGGGCAAGAAATCCAGCCCGCTCGACGACATTTATCCTGAGCGATGGACCAGCGACTTCACCGACGAACTGCTCCGGCTCCTGTCGATCCTCGAGTACACGCTGGCCCGTCGCCCCCATCTGGACAAACTGCTCACCGCGGTGTGCGCCGGGCCGCTCCTGCGGGGAGCCGACCTGCCGACCGTGCCCGCCGCGCTGCGCAAGCCCCCGAGGGCGGGCGATGAGGACATACTGTTTAGCGCCGATGATCCCGACGCCACAGAATGAGAGGCCGACATGACGCCCGAAGACGCGCCACCAACGAACGAACCGGAGAGCACCGAACCCGACGACTCGGATGAGCCGTACGGGCCCGAGTACCTGAACTGGAAGCCGACGACTGCGGAAGACTTCGGGCCCGGGGAGGAGATGATCCGGGACATGTTCTTCGCCTTCCGCGACGAGTGGGACGCGGAAGGCGCGGTCGACGAAGGGCCGCCACCATCCGCGGGGGAAGCGCCCACGCACAGGCCGAAGCGGCCGTCCGCCTGACGCGCCTTGGCCTCCCTCCCGCCCACGTTGGTCGCAAGCCGTGCTGGCATTGTGCCGATCAACACCCCAAGTTAGTGATTACAATCGTCCGTGCCGCGAGTCCGCCTGCGGCCCAGCCGCGAGCCGAGGGCCAATCTCGTGCGCCCCGGCTGAAGTCTGGCGTCTCGCGTCTGGTGTCGCCTGTCCCCCATGCCCTCTCCCACCCCCTCATCCCGTCTGCCCGCCGCGAAGCGCAAGAGCCAGTTGCTGGATGCCGCGGCCCAGGTGTTTGCACGGCGCGGCTACGCCGGCACCACCACGGCCGAACTGGCCAAGGAAGCGGGCATCACCGAGCCGATCATTTATCGCCACTTCAAGGGCAAGCGCGAACTGTTTGTGGCGCTTATCGCGCGCACCGGCGAGGGCACGATCGCCGAGTGGGAAGAGTCGATGAAGGACGCCCACGACCCCGCCGAGCGCATCAGCCGGTTGCTGAGCGCGAACCCGATGGTGGTGAGCAAGGGCCGCGCCGCGTACCGCGTGATTGTGCAGGCCATGATGGACGTGGAGGAGGCGGGCGTGCGCGAGGCCCTGCAGGCGCACATCGCCAAACTGCACGCGTTTCTGGTGGGCGAGGTGAAAGCCGCGCAGGATTCGGGCATGGTCTCCAAGCGTTTCAGCCCGGAGATCACCGGGTGGGCCCTCATGCACCTGGCGATCGGCTACGGCGTGCTGCACTCGTTGCACATTCCCAGCCACGCCATTGACAAGGCGGGCAACCACGTGGCGGATGTGATCGGCATGCTCATGCTGGGTGAGCGGTATAAGCCGCAGTAGGGGAAGGCACGAGGAAGGCACGAAGGCACGCCCCTTCGTACCATCCGCCGCGTGATCAACCTTGACCACAACGCCACCACGCAGCCGCTGCCCGAAGTGGTTGCTGCCGTGCGCCTGGCGCTCGAAGAGCACTGGCACAACCCTTCCAGCGTGCATCGGGGGGGGCAGAACGCACGGCGCGCTGTCGAACTGGCACGCGAGGCCGTCGCCACGCTCATCCGTGCCCGTCCGAAGGAAATCATCCTCACCAGCGGCGGAACCGAATCCATCGACACGGCCCTGCGCGGCACGCTCGCGGCCACGGGCAAACGCGCCATCCTCACCACCGCCATCGAGCACGCCGCGATCCGCGATCTCACCGCCCACCTCGCCAAGCGCGGCGAGTGCGCTGTTCGCGCGCTGCCCCTGGACCGCCACGGCCTGGTGGACCCCGTTGGCATCAAGCCGCTGCTCACGCCCGATGTGGCCCTCGTGAGCGTGCAGTGGGCCAACAACGAGACGGGTGTGATCCAGCCGGTGCAGGCCATCGGCGCACTGTGCCGCGGGCGTGGCATCGCGTTCCACTGCGATGCCACCCAGTGGGTGGGCAAGATGCCGGTGGAGGGCGACCCTTCGCCGTGGTGCGACCTGCTCACGTTCTCGCCGCACAAGTGGCACGGGCCCAAGGGTGTGGGCGTGCTGTGGGTGCGCTCGGGCGTGCGGCTGGTGCCGATGCTTCACGGCTCGCAGGAACAGGGCCGGCGCGCGGGCACCGAGAACGTGCCGGGAATCGTCGGCGCGGGCGTGGCCGCGGCGGCGGCGGGCGAGTGGCTGAGCGACCCCGGCCCGCGCGCACGCCTGGCCGCGCTGCGAGATGCGTTTGAGCGGGCGGTGATGGCGCGCGTGCCGGGCGCGATCATCAACGGCGCGGGGGCGCCACGCCTCTGGAACACCACCAACATCGCCTTCCCGCGCCTCGAGGCCGAGGCCCTGCTCATGGCCATGAGCGAGCGCGGGCTGTTCGTTTCCGCGGGCGCGGCGTGCTCATCCGGCTCGCTCGACCCCTCGCCCGTGCTGCTCGCCCTGGGCATCGCGCCCGATGTCGCGGCCGGGTCGATTCGGTTCAGTCTCTCGCGGTTCACCACGCAGGCGGAGATGGATCAGGCGGTGGAGGTTGTTGTGGAGGCGGTGCGACGCGTCGGTGGTTCCATGCCGTCGCGATAAAACCGTACAAAGACCGAGCGTTTCGGTGTGTGCTGGCGGAGTGGATGGCCGCGCCGGGTCCGTAAGCATGGGAAGCGGCCTGAAAAGGCGGGTTTCCGAAGCAAATCGCCTTGCCGCGCGGCGGTTGGGCTTTAGGCTTCGTATCGGGGAGTGTTCCCGGGGAGCGCGATGAGCGCGCCCCAGCGCGATGGTTGTGCCCGCACGCGGGCACGGGCGGCAGCAGAAGGCGGTATCCGGCCATGGTTGAGAAGTTCCTCCTGGGTTTGGCCTGCCTCGCCACCGTGGCGACGGCACCGGCATTGGCCCAGCCTGCGGCCGCGTCGGTGGGGCACGAGGTCGCGGCCGACTCGGGCGCGATCGTGAACGACACCGATGCACTCGCCCCCGTCTACACGCTGGAGGTTGCCTCGGAGTTCGCCCCGTGGGTGCGTGTGGTGTTTGACCCGTCTGTTCTGGGGGGCGATGCGGCCGTGGGCAACGAGAGTTTCATCCGGATCACCTCGCTCACCGACAACGCCGAGCAGATTCTCACGGCCCAGTCGCTGGCCCAGTGGGGGTTCACTTCGGCGTTGTTCAACGGGCCGATTGTGCGGATCGAGGTGTGGAGTTACCCCGGAACGGGGCCGAGCCGCGTGGTGGTGAAGTCGCTCGTGGCGGGCGTGCCGCTGGCCACGCCGGGGCCGGGCGGGGGCGGGCTGCTCGACCTGTGCGCGGGCGACAACCGCGTGCCCAGCGCCGACACCCGTGTGGCCCGCTTGCTGGGGCAGGTTGGCGTATGCACGGCGTTCATGTTCAACGACACCAACCGCCAGTTGCTCTCCGCGGGCCACTGCGCCCCTGCCCAAAGCAGCGTGGTGCAGTTCAACTGCCCGCTCTCGGATTCAACCGGGCTCATCACCAACCCGCCCCCGGAAGACCAGTACGCCGTGGACGGTGCCAGCGTGCGGCGCGACACGGTGGGCACCTCCAACGACTGGTCCTACTTCGGCGTGTTCGCCAACTCCAACACGGGGCAGACGCCCTTCCAGCGTTACGGGGGGCAGTTCCACACGCTGGCCGCGGCACCTTCGGCGGTGAATGTCTCCACACCGCAGACGATCCGTGTGACGGGCTACGGCACGGTGATTGCGCCGATCGACCCCACGCTGAACCAGACGCAGCAGACCGATGCCGGCCCGTACACGTTCTACAGCACCGCGGGCACCTACCCGATCATCCGGTACAGCGTTGATACCACGGGGGGCAACTCGGGCTCGCCGGTGATCGACCTCTCCACCAACCTCGCCATCGGCATCCACTATCTGGCCGGCTGCAACAGCGGCGGCAACCAGGGGACGGCCAGTAACAACGTGAACCTGGTCAACGCGATCAACAACCCCAACGGCATCTGCCGCTCGGGCAAGGGGACGGTTGCGGGCAACCTCATGGGTCTGGGCGACCTGAACAACAACTTCGGCACAGTGAGCGTGTCGCCCAACAACTTTGCGCGCATCCTTCCGCTGGGCGTGTTCTGGACGGCCATGACGTGGGACTACAACATCAGCCGCCTGTACGCCACGAACTCGCTGGGGGAACTCTGGCGCCTCACCACGGGCGGTACCGCCACCAACCTGGGCGTGCTCACCGGCGTGCCCGCGGGCGGTCTGAGCGGGCTGGCCTTCAACCCCAAGGCCAACGTGCTGTGGGCGGTTCGCGCTTCGACGGGGCAACTCTACCAGATCGATATCCCGACGCTGGCGGCCACGCCCGTGGGCGTGCCGCTGGGCATGAACCTGCACGGGCTGGCGTTTGACACCCAGCGCAACCGCCTGTGGGCCCTGCACCGCACCGCCGGCGCATCGCAGTTGCTGTGGATCGACCAGAACACCATGGCCACCACGGCGTTCCCGGCGTTTTCCGCCGCGCTGCTCAACCCCGGCGACCTCGCGTTCAACGCGGCCGACGGTAATCTGGCCACGCTCATTCCGGGGAGCGGGTTCCTGTACCGGCTCAACGCCACCACCGGCCTGGCCACGTTCCTGGGGAGCACCAACAGTTTCTGGCCCACCACCGGCTTCGGCCTTGCGTACGCCAACCCCAAGCCCCCGTGCCGGCCGGACTACGACGGCAACACGATCCTCAACCCCGACGACCTGGGCGACTACATCACCGACTACTTCACCGTTCCGCCCAACCCCGCCACCGACTGGAACGGCGACGGCACCATCAACCCCGACGACCTGGGCGACTACATCACGGCGTATTACCAGGGGTGCTGAACAAGAGGGCACTGGGGTCGCCACGGCGACTCTTCGACATCGGGCACTGGTGCAGGTGCCCGCGAATAGCCCACCGAACCGACCGGGTACCGCGCCGCGAAGCGGGCGGGGTGGCTGCCCCGATGCCTGATGCCCAGTGCCTGCCGCTACCGGAGCGCCTCGGCAAAGAACATCGCCACGCGCCGCCACATGTTGCGCGTTACGTCCGGGCTGGGCACCACGTGGGTGTAGCCCGCCAGCGGGAGGAACTCAAAGTCTTTGCCAGCCAGGAAGAGGGCCTGCACCATTTTGAGCGCGTGCATGAAGTACACGTTGTCGTCGGCGGTGCCGTGGATGATGAGCAGGGGCACGCGCAGGTCCTTGCAATACGTCAGCACGTTGGTCTTCTCGTAGCCGCCGGGGTTGTCCTGGGGCGTGCCCAGGTAGCGCTCGGTGTAGTGCGTGTCGTAGTCGCGCCAGTCGCACACGGGCGCCCCCGCCACGCCGGCCTTGAACACGTCGGGCCGCTGCATGGCCGCGTGGGCCGAGAAATAGCCGCCGAAACTCCACCCCACGATGCCGATGCGCTGGGCATCCATGAACGGGTAGCGGCGCGTGAGGGCCAGCGTGGCGCGTGCCTGGTCGTCGAGCGGAATCGTGATCACGTCGTTGTTGATGGCCCGCTCCCACGCCCGTCCGCGGTTGGGCGTGCCGCGGGCGTCGATGGCGACGACCACAAATCCCTGGTCGGCCAGCCATTGGTTCAGCAGGTAGCCGCGCCCGGAGGCGCCCACCTGATTCACCCCGGGTCCGCCATAGACGGAGTTGATGACGGGGTACTTCTTGTTTGCATCAAAGTTGCGCGGGCGGACGATGGCGGCGCGCATGTCGAGTTCCTCGCTGAGGACCACGATCTCCACCCTGGGCAGCCAGGGCGGGGCCTCGGCGATGGACTTGACCGCGCCCAGCACCCTGCCCGCGTCTGATGCGTCGCGCACCTCCCACCCGTGGGTGCCGTCGAGCATCGAGAACGAGTGAACCCACACCGGACTCTTGGGCGTGGTGCTGGCGCTGTGAGAGCCCACGCCCTCGCCGCCGGCCACCTGCGCGGGCGTGGAGCCATTCACCGGATAGCGCCACACGGCGTTGCCTGCCGCGCCGGTCGCGCGGCTCACCAGCACCGCGGCGCCGTCGCTGACGAGTTGCACGGAGTCGGTGAGGCCCGCATCGGCGGGCACCAGCACGCGTTGCACCGTGCCGGCCCTGTCGCGCAGTTCCAGGCGCCACCCCTCATCCGCGCTGGCATCCTGCTCGGTCATCCACAAGAAGGCCGATCCATCGGGCAGCCACTTGGGGCAGGAGTGGGCGAGGTTGATCCACGCCGGATCGGTCTCGCGCAGCAACTCGCGGGTTGCGCCGGTCTTCTCATCCACCGCCATCAGCACTTGCTCGGTCTGCCGCCGGTTCTGCACGAGCATGGTCAGCGGCGCGTTCTTGGCCCACACCACGCTGGCCAGATACGGGTACTTCTCGTTGTCCCACCGCACCCATATGGTCGGCGCATCAGCCGCGCCGGCCGCGTCTTTCAGGCCCAGTTTCACCTTCGCGTTCGCCTTGCCCGCGCGCGGGTACGGCCATGAGTTGCCCGGCTTGCCCGGGTCCAGGGGGTCGGCGATCAAGAACTGCTCCATCCCGGCCGTGTCGGTCTGCTGGTAGCAGAGCGTGGCGTTGTCGGGGCTGAGCCAGTAGCCGCGGAACCGCGACATCTCCTCCTGCGCGGCGAACTCGGCCAGCCCGTTGCTGATGGTGCCGCCCGCCCCGCTGGTGGCCTTGCGCTCCTCGCCCGTGGCCACATCGGTGATGTACAGCTCGCCCTCGCGCACGCACAGCACGCGCGAGCCGTCGTGCGAAAAACTCGCGTCGATAGGAAACCCCTTGGCCCCGGACAGTTCCTTCACCGTCGGCTTCTCGCTGGCCGCGCCAAACTCCACCACGAACAAACGCCCGGACAGGGGCACCAGCGTCCTCTTCCCGTCCTCGCTCACCGAGAACCCGCTTATGCCGCGGCTGGTCATGCGCATGCGCTCGCGCCGGGCCTGCTCCTCGGCGGTAACCTTCTCCTCGCCGCCCGCGAGCACCTGCTCGGCCGTCAGTACCACGCGCTCCGTGCCCGTGGCGGCGTCGAACTTCCATAGGTCCTGCACAAAACTGCGCGGCCCGGTGGCCCGCAGGAAGAGCACGCCCGAACCATCGGGCAGCACACGCAAGGCGCCCGGCTGGCCGAGGCGGAAGCGGTTGGTGGCGGCCCACTGGTTGAGAAAGGCCTCGTCCACCACGGCCGCGCGTGGTGCGGGCTGGTCGTCTGCCGCGCGTGCGGGTGCCGGGGCGAGCGCAGCACCGATCAGGGCCAACCAGACCAACGAGGAAGCGCAGGGCGTGGTGTTCATGGCACCAGCATACCGCCACGGATCGCGCCTGCCGCACGGGCACGCGGCCAATGAAAAACGCGCCGGCCACAAGGGCCGACCCCTGATTTCCACCACCTCCACCGGACAACGCTACATTTACCGCATGAGCACGTTTCCTGGTAACCCCAGCGGCAGCACCCCCCCTCGCACCGGCTTTGAGGCATGGGATGAGCCAACACCCAAGCCGCCGCGCGTGAGCATTCTGGCGATCGTGGCGCTGGTCTTCTCGCTGCTGTGCATCACGGCGCCCCTGGGGCTGGTGTTCGGCATCGCGTCGCTGGTGCGGATCGGCACGAGCAACGGCCGCCGCACCGGCACGGGTCTGGGCGTGGCGGCGGTGATCATCGGGCTCATCCTGTCGGCAGGGTGGGCGGCGGTGAGCATCGGCGTGGCCCAGACCAGCAAGTTTCTGGTGGGCACGCCGGGCACCGTGGTTACGGCCCTGAGCAAGGGCGACCTTACCACGGCGCGGCCGTATTTCGTGCCCGAAGCGGGGGCGAAGTTGACCGACGCTTCCGTGGCCACGTTCAAGGCCGCGTACGAGGCCGAACTGGGTGCCTTCAAGAGCCCGCCGGCTTCGGCGCTGGAGTTGTGGATGGGCTATTTCAAGGCCGGGCGAGCCATGCAGAACTTCCAGCAGAACCGGGGCGGATCGGTGATTCCCGTGCCCATGAACTTCGAGAAGGGCATCGGCATCGTGGTGATGAGTTTCCTGCCCGGTTCGAGCAGCGGCAACGGCCCGGGCCTGTTCGATCAGATCAGCGTCCTCACGGTCAGCGGCAAGTCCATCCTGCTCTTCCCGCCGGAGAATCCCGCGGCATCCGAAACCCTCAGGCCGGCCGATGCGGCGCCGCCGGGCAAGCCCGCCGGGACCCAACCCCCGGCACCGCCCACGCCGAAGCCCTCCGGGCGTTGAAACCCCACGCGCGTGGGCCGTCCTCCGCACCGGCGATTCGCTATATTCACGCCGTGCCTGTTGCCCCCTCCTTGCCCGCCGCGATCAAGCCCCCGCCCACGCGCAAGCCGATGATCTCGGTGCGGGGCCTGGTGAAGCGGTTCGACGGCAGGGCGGTTCTGTCGGGGGTGGACCTGGACGTTTACGCGGGCGAGACGGTGGTGATCATGGGCGGGTCGGGGTGCGGCAAGAGCACGTTGCTGCGGTGCCTGATCGGCACGTTCCATCCTGAAGAGGGGGCCGTGAGCATGTTCGGCAAGCAACTGGCCACGCTCGACGACAGCGGGCTGGACGAGGTGCGCAAGCGTTTCGGCATTCTCTTCCAGTCGGGAGCACTCTTCAACAGCATGACCATCGCCGAGAACGTGGCCCTGCCGTTGCGCGAGCACACCGACCTGGACGAGACCACCATCGCCACGATCGTGAAGATCAAACTCGAGCAGGTGAACCTGCGTGAGCACGCCGACAAGTACCCCGCCCAGATCTCCGGCGGCATGAAGAAGCGAGCGGGCCTGGCCCGAGCCATGGCCCTGGACCCGAAGATTCTGTTCTACGACGAGCCCTCGGCGGGGCTGGACCCGGTGACCAGCGCCGAGATCGACCAACTCATCGTCGCCCTCACACGCAAACTGGGCGTGACCAGCATCGTGGTGACCCACGAGATGGACTCGGCCTTCACCATCGCCGACCGCATGGTGATGCTCGACAAGGGGCGTGTCCTCAAAATCGGTGATCGCCAGTGGTTTGACGACCTGCGCAAACTCTCCGTCGCCGAGGCCGCGCCACTGCCGGAAGACCAGCGCCTGATCCGGCAGTTCCTGCGGGGCGACGCGGAGGGGCCGATCACCGAACGCCGCTCGGCGAGCAACTTTGCCGACGACCTGCTGGGCGGCGCGGCGGAACTGCCCAGCACACCCAGCGTGGAGGCCACGCGCTCGCGCGGGTGAGCGGCGCACGCGCCGGCGCCGGTGGGGCGGACATCCTGTCCTCCCCGGGCGCTTGCCGCCTTGACCGTCGCGTTCACGTTACACTGCCGCACCCCTATGGCCACCCGCACCACCAACAACAACTTCAAGGCCGGCATGTTCCTGATCATGGCCCTGGTCGTCTTTGTGGCGATGGCCGCGGTCTTTGGCGGGGCGGGCGACCGCTACTTCACCCAGCGCACCACCTACGTCTTCCGCTTTGACCTGCCCACCGGCGGCATGGGCCTGAAGAAAGATTCCCTGGTCAAGATCGGCGGTCAGGCGGCGGGCTTTGTGGTGGCGGTGGATTTCAAGAAGCCCCCCAAGGCCGTCGAGTCGCCCGTAAAGCGCGGCCAGCCCCAGCCCGTTCAACCCGACCAGACGGGCAAACTGCCTCCAAACTACATTTACGTGACCGCCATGGTCCGGACCGACTTGGTCCTCTACGAAGATGCGGTGATCAACCTCGAACTGCCCCTGCTTGGGTCCGTGAGCACGATCAACATTCCGCACGTCGGCGGCGAGGCCAGGCCCGACAGGCTGGCCGCGCCCACGCTGGGCGCCTGGGGTGTGATCGACGGTTCGCTGGCACCGCCGGCCTTCCTTGCCCAGGCCGGGTACGGCAACGACCAGAAAACCCAGATGCAGAACATCCTGGAGCGCGGGGCCCAGATCTCAGGCCAGGTGGGCGAGATGGTGGACACCTTCAACCAGCGCCTCGGCCCCGCTCTCGACTCGGCCCAGGAGAGCGTGAACAACGTGCGCGACCTGACGGGCGAGTTCGCCAAGAACCGTCAGGAGTGGGCGGCGTGGGTTGGCGACTCTCTCAGGAACGTGCGTGCCGCCACGGCGGATGCGGCGGATCGGGTGGTGGAGGCCAAGGCCGTCATGGCGCTGGTGAAGGACGGCATCGAGCACAACCGGCCGTTCATCGACCGCATCTTCTTCAACGCCGCGGAGGCGGTGGAGAAGGTGAACACCGACCTGCTCACCTCGGTGCGCGACACGCTGGCCGACGGGCGCAAGGCCGTGGCCAACGTGCTGGACGCGACGGAGCGTGCCCGCCCGCTGGTGGCCGAGGCGGTTCCTGAGATCCGTCGCATCCTCGCCAACGGGCGTTTGGCCAGCGACCAACTCAAACTCGCCATGGTCGAGATCCGCCGCACCCCCTGGCGGCTCCTCTACCAGCCCACGCGTAAAGAACTCGAAGAAGAACTCATGTACGACCGCGTGCGTACCTATGCCGCGGCGGTGAGCGACCTGCGGGCCGTCAGTGAGTCTCTCGCGGCCGCTCTGGACGGCACCGGTTCGGGTCCGGGTTCACCGCTGGACCGAAACCAGATCGAGGCGATGACGAAAGACATGGCGGAGTCGTTCGATCGCTACCGCCAGGCCGAGAAGCAGTTTCTGGACAAACTGCTTGCTGAGAAGCCCTGAAGCGGAGAGCCGTCAGCCGTGAGCCGGAAGGCTCCGGGTCGCCGCCCGCACAGGCGGGCGCTTGCTTCGGGAGTTTTCGCCCATGATCCGTCCCTGTGCCCTCGCGTGTTGTCTGACCGCCACCAGCATCTCTCTCGGAGCGTTTGTTCCCGTTGCGGCCGATGCGCAGGCCCAGGCCGTGCGCGAACGCACGAAGAAACTGGTGGAACAGGCCTCGGGCGCGGCAGACGCGGCCCTGGTCTGGCTGTGCGCCCGGGGCAGCCCGGCGACGTCCACGGCCGAGGCCTGGCGCACCCGTGCCGAGGCCGCGCTCAGGGGCGCGATCGACGGGATCCTCGCCCTTCCGGGCGTGCCCACGGGCGTGCGGCTGCTGGCGCCCGGGCAGGAGCACCGCGGCATGCCCGGCGACCCGCTGCTGTGGAACCCGCTCGCCGAGGCTTCGGGCGCGTTGCCCGATCAGGTGGTGCTGCTGGTCCACGGCCTGGATGAACCCGGAGACGTGTGGGACGATCTGGCGCCGATCCTTCAGAGCGTGGGGCACAACGTGGCCCGGTTTGATTACGCCAACGACCAGGCGTGCGCGACGAGCGCGGGCGAACTGCTGGCCGCGCTGCGCGACCTGCGCGCACGCGGCGTGCGCCGGGTGAACATCGTGGGGCATTCGATGGGCGGCTTGATCACGCGCGATGCGCTCACACGCGGGCGCGAGCAGGGGGAGATTCCGGCCGTGCCGCGCCTGATCATGAGCGCCCCGCCCAATCATGGCTCGGCCCTCGCGCGTGTGCGGGCCCTGGGTGAGGCCCGCGAGCAACTGGCGCGGTGGATTGATACGCAAGGCCACGACCCTCGCCTGCTGCTGGGCTTCCTCAAAGACGGGGCGGGCGAAGCGGGCGACGACCTGCTGCCCGGCTCGGCCTACCTCACGGGGCTCAACGCCCGTCCGCTGCCCGCGGGCACCGGCATCACGATCATCACGGGCGTTGTCGGCGCGGGGGTGGAGCAGGACCTGATCGACCTGCTGGCATCGCCGTGGGTGCGCAAGGTGCTGTCGGCCGAGCAGGTGCGGGCCGCCGAGGCGACGGTGAAGGACCTCGCGACCACGCTGGGCGATGGGATCGTGGCGGCGGACTCAACCCGTCTCGACGGCGTGGAGGATCGGGTCGAGATCAAGGCCAACCACCGCACCATGCTGCGGCGGCCGGCGCTCGAGAGCGCGGTGCGTGAGGCCGTGGGGGAGTTGCCCCGCACGGGCTCGGCGGTGCCGATCATTCTGCGGCGGCTCGGGCCGGGGTGAGCGGCACCACAGCGGGCATCTCACCCCGCCACCAGCACCACATCGCGCGGCTCAACGCACAGCGCAATCTCACCCTCGCGCAGCCCCGGCAGCGGGTTGAGCGTGGCGACTTTCACGCGCTTGCCCGTGCCCGCCGCCGCCGCGTCGCCGAGGGGCGTGAGTTCAACGATGTGCTGGGCCAGTTCGCCCAGATAGGTTGTTTCGACGATGGTGCCGCGCAGCGAGTTGGCGCGCCCCGGGCCCACATCGCACACACGCAGGGCCTCGGGCCGGATCGAGACGCAGGCGTGCGCGGCCGGTGGCGGGCTGGTGGTTTCGAGGCGTCCGAAGGCCGTCTCCACCACGCCCGCCTCGCGGGTGCCGCCGGCGCGCACTTCCAGAAAGTTGGTCTCCCCCAGAAACTCGGCCACGAAGCGCGTGGCGGGGCGGCGGTAGAGTTCTTCGGGCGGGCCCAGTTGCTCCACCCCGCCGTTGTGCATCACGGCCACGCGATCGGCCATGGAGAGGGCTTCCTTCTGGTCGTGGGTTACGTAGACGGCCGTCATGCCCGTTCCCGATCCTGTCCGCACCGTCTTGCACACACGCCGGATCTCGGAGCGGAGTTCCACGCGCAGTTTGGCATCAAGGTTGGAGAGCGGCTCGTCGAGCAGCAGCACGTCCGGCCGCACCACCAGCGCCCGGGCCAGGGCGATGCGCTGCTGCTGGCCGCCGGAGAGTTGGTTGGGCTTGCGCTGGGCGTAGTCGGCCATGTGTACCACCTCCAGGGCCTCGCGCACGCGCGACGCCATCTCCGTGCCGCGCACCTTGCGGATGGTGAGGCCGAAGGCCACGTTCTGGGCCACGGTCATGTGGGGCCAGAGGGCGTAACTCTGAAACACCATGCCGGTGTTGCGTTTGTTGGGGGGCACGCGTGTCACATCGCTGAGCGTGCCGCCCACGTCGAAGAGAATGCGGCCGCTGGTCGGGTCGTTGAACCCCGCGATGATGCGCAGGAGCGTGGTTTTTCCGCAGCCCGAAGGACCCAGCAGAAAGAACAACTCGCCCGGCTCGACCCTGAGGCTCACGCCCGAAACCACCGGCGGCGCGGCACCGTATGCCTTGGTGATCGAATCAATGACGATGCCGGTGGACATGGCCCACAGGGTAACCGGCGGGTCCGGCGCGTGCGCACCCCGGCTGCGGCCCGACCACGGGTTCCGCCCCTCTTGGCTACGCTGCGCCGCATGGCCGATGCGCGCAGACAGATCGACGTGCTGCGCACGCACCGCGTGCCGGTGGCGGCGCCGGATCTGTCGCTGGCCGCGGCGATGGGGGTGCAGGCGAAGGAACTGCGCTCGCGGGCCCGGTCGCTGGGGGCGGTGGGGGGCGCGTTCGCACGTCTGGTGCCGCGCGGCGTGCAGGAGCGGTGTGTGCTGGTGGGCATGAAGGCCGGGGTGCTGACGGTGCGCTGCGACGACGACGCGGCCCGGTTTGAACTGGACCGGTGGTTGCGAACGGGCGGCGAACTGGAACTGGTGAAAGCGACCCCCACGACGCTCGCCAAGGTTCGCATCGCCAGATCCGCACGCCCGTGATGGTCGCGAGGCCAGGGGCGCCGAACCGTCCGGCCCCCGCTCGCGCGGCCAAACCTGCACGCATTTGGCGGGTTCGGGGTGGCCCGGCGGCGCGGCGGGTGTATATATCAGGTATGAACATCCCACGTTTTCCGTGCCGCGCGGCCGCAGGGGCCGCGGGGTTGGCTGCCGCGGCGGCAACACTGTGCGCGATGGCTGCGCCGGCGGGCGCATCGGCCGACACCATCGAGATCGTCGCGACACGGGACAACACGCTGTACACGATTGAGAGTGTGGAAGTCTCCAACGGCGCGGGCGTACACCTGTTCGCGGGCCACCTGCTGTTCAACCCTGACGGTGTGCGGCGCGCGCTGCTTCGGTTTGACGTGGCCGGGGCGGTCCCGCCGGGGATGGTGGTGGCCACCGCGGAACTGCGGCTGCGGGCCACGCGTACCGCCGGCACGAACAACCCGATGACGCTGCACCGCGTGCTGGCCGATTGGGGCGAGGGAGCCAGCAACGCGGGTGAGCCGGGCGGCGAGGGTATCGCAGCCGAGCCGGGCGACGCGACGTGGATCAACCGCTTCTTTCCCGGCCAGCCCTGGGCGACCCAGGGCGGAGACTTTGACGGACCCGCGCTGAGTACGCTGGTGGTGAGCGGCGTGGGCACGCACACGTGGCCGTCGTCGGCCGAGTTTGTGGCGGCGGTGCAAGGATGGGCGAACGACGCGGCGAGCAACTTCGGGCTGATCGTGGTGGGCCACGAAGTGCCCGGGGGCACGGCCAAGCGGTTCTGGTCGCGTGAGGCCGCGGTTGCCGCGGATCGGCCGCGCCTGATTCTGACGCTTGCGCCCGCGTGCGTGCTCGATTACAACCTTGACACCGTGGTGAATCCCGATGACCTTGGCGACTTCATCACCGACTACTACACCAGCCCGCACATTCCCGGGCCGGGCGGATACGCGATCGCGTGCGCGGAGAACGCGCCTCCGTATGACGCGGGGTACAAGACCGCGTTCACGGTGGATGGCAGCGGCCAGTGCAACGAGCCCTTCCCGGACAATCTGGGCGATTTCATCACGGCGTACTTTCAGGGGTGCTGACTTTCCAACGCCGGTTGAGTGTTCAAGGCCTACCTGCGTTGATCAAGGGCGACTCCACGCTGACGGAGTGGCTCTTTTTGTTTTTTCGCGTGCGACTGGTTCGCGGCTTCGATGTTGCGCTGGTGGTCGCGGATGTGCGCGAGCAGGCTTTCAAGCAATCTGAATCTCGGGGGTTCGCCGTTCCGTGTCGTGCGGATCAGCACGCCCGTGGCATGACGAACCTGGCAGAGTGTCAAGAGCGGATTTTTCCCCCCGCCGGGTGCCACGATCATCGACGCGGCGCCGGTGATCGTGGGACCCGGATGCCGCGTCCTGTCCTGTCTTTGCCTTGCGGCCCTCCGCCTGCTCCGCACACCCCCGCGCATGGCTTCACCCCGGCCAGCGGTTGTTGGACAGGTCGGTGTCGGGCAGGTAGCCGTCGGGGTCGATCTCGATGCGGCGGGTGGCACCGCGGGCTCATCGGACGTGCCACCGACCGTCGTCCTTGGACGGTCGGTGATCTTTGCCGCAAGGAATCCGGGCTGTACCACTCCGCACCGACCGTTCGGAGCAACGGTCGGTGGCACGGGTTGAAACGCACGGTCGGTGCCACCCGCCGTGGTGCGGCGCATCCTGGCCATCCGGCAGGAGCACGCGTGTGGCCCCCGTCTCGTGAGCTACTACCTGCAGCGGCGCGAGGGGCTGCGGGTCAGTCCGCACGGGGTCTACAACGTGTTGAAACGGGCCGGCCAGGTGCGGCCCTATCGCACGCGGAAGCGGTTTCGGCAACGGTATACGTCCCAATGGATCCGCACCCCCGGCCAGAAGGTCCAGGTCGATGTGAAGTACTGCCCG
>CAZNEU010000051.1:0-1566 GCA_964571915.1 uncultured Phycisphaeraceae bacterium | reverse complement strand
TGCATGTCTTGGCCCCGCGCAGCGGAGTTTTACGCCGCCACCGTCGCGCTGGCCACGTTGCTCCACGGACCCGGCGCGTGGCCCTTGCCCATCCAGCGCAGCATGTAGCGGGCCTGTTTGCCCACGTCCGCCGCGTCGAACGTGGTCCGCACCGTCGCGCTGGTGGCCATCTGAAGGAATCGGAACGAAGCGGAAGGCACTGGAGACTGGGCACTGGGCACTGGTGAAGAAGGCGCGCCGGCTCCGGCCCCAGTGCCCGATGCCTGATGCCCAGTGCCCGGCTCTTCCAGTTTCACCCAGACCTCGGCCCAGGGCGCACCTTTAGGAAACGCCCGCCGCAGGGGCGTGGCCGAATCGACAATCCGCAGCGTGTGCGTGAGCACGCCGATGTGCTTCACCTCCACCAGCGGCACGGTCGCAGGCGCATCAGCCCCGCCCGCGTCGCGCACCACCGCGCCGTCGCTCAGCCACACGGCCCGCGGCCGGGCCCGCGACGGCTGCCCGCCCGAAGGTCGCAGGGCGATCCCGAACTTGGCCCGGTCGGCATCGGTAATCTCCGGCCGTGAACGCGCCGTGCGGGCCAACGCGCGCACGGCCCGTTCCAGCCGCTCCCGGCACGCCTGCTTGGTCTGCGACGCGGCCTCGTGCGCGGTCTTTGCCGCCCGCAGCGCGGGGTACGCGATGAGCCACTCGGCCAGCGCGGCTTCCACCTCGTCCACCTGGCTCTGCGGCAGGGGCAGACCGGGAACCAGCCCGTCGGCGGTGAGCCAGAACTGCGTGGCCCACGGGCCCAGTTGGGCATCGGGCCCGGGAATGAACTGCGTGCCTCCGTCGCTCATGGGTGAACCTCCGGGCGCGCTGCGCGAAGGCGATGGGGCCGCCCGCGGGCGCGCAGGTGCTGGTTTTTGAGCCCCGCGAACGGCTCTTGGGGCTCCGGCGTGGTGATCCGCCACGGAGCCAATCGGCCACAAGTCGCTCTCACTTGAGCCGCGCGACTTGCATAACGCCCAATCCGTTCCTTGCCCGCCGCACAAGTCGCGGAATGTCGCTGGCCGCGACTTGCCCGACGCGGCCCCGGCCGCGCCCGGGGCGCACAAGACGCGGAAACTCACCCCGCGCGACATGGCCGACACCCGCGCCGCGGCGCACAAGAAACTCGCCGTGGATTCCGCGGCGCACGAGAACCGGCCCGGGCCGGGCGCGGCCGCGGGCGCGAACCTCGGACGGACGTGCGCGGAACGCGGAGAGGAATGCACGGGACACGGAGGGGAGCGACTTGGCCGCGGATGAACGCGGATGAACGCAGAGCCGGAAAGACTGCGCCACAGATCGAAGAGTCGCCGTGGCACACCCGCCCCGCCACAGCGGGTCTACGACGTGGCGGGGCGACTCTTCGATCTGTGGCTCCTCCGGTCTTGATCCGTGTTCCTCTGCGTTCATCCGCGTCCCAACGCGGCTCGTTTCGCGCCCCTCCCTGACGGTCGGGGTTCGTCGCGGGTTCATCCGCGTCCCAACGCGGCTCGTTTCGCGCCCCTCCCTGACGGTCGGGGTTCGTCGCGGGTTCAT
>CAZNEU010000050.1:0-3623 GCA_964571915.1 uncultured Phycisphaeraceae bacterium | reverse complement strand
CTACATCCCCCGGCCCCGTCGGGGCCGTGCCCCCCCGCTCGCGCGGGGGGCTCGTTGGAGCGGAAGCGGGACGCTGGGCGAGGAGAAGCCCTCCTTCACAGTCGGGCTGCATGTTGGGTCTCGCGGCCCCGCCCCCCCTCCACGGGTGGGCCGCTGCCCCGCCCTCCCTCCCGCCCCGGCACACACAGCCGCGCCAGCAGCACGATGACCACGCCGGGAATGAGCCACCACGTCTGCCGCTCGATGAAGCCCAGGTAGTAGCACGGCGAGGCCGCAGCGATGGCGAGGCCGCAGACCACCAGCGACGCGCGGGTTGGGGGCGCGATCGGTTCGCGGCCGGGCGCGGGCTGCGCGGCGTGGCGTCGGGGAATCATGCAGACCCACACATACGCCGGGAAGACCAGACCGTAGAACGACATGAACAAGCGGTAGATGAACTCGCCGCTTGCTTCTACGCCGGTGGGTTCAAGCGCGAAGAGCAGCACGCCGCCCGCGGCGGCGAGCGCGGCGGGCAGCCAGAACCACACGGGCGAGAGCCGTTTGCCGGGCGTGGTACACTCTCGTGCGTGCGCCTGCGACGTGAAAAAGAGTTGCGGCGCAAAGTGCAGGGCCGCGAGCAGGCCCAGTTGCGTGGGCAGGGCGTTATCGAGCCACCGGGGGCCGCGCGCGAGGAGCGCGGGCGTGTAGAGCAGCGTGCCGACAATCATCGCCGCGAAGAGCACAAGGAAGCCGATGCCGAACGCGGCGCGGCTGGGGCCGTTTGCAAGGGCGGCGCGTGTGCGCAGGAACGTGGCATCCAGATACGGGCAGAGTCCGAAGCCGAAGAGGCAGACCAGAGCGAGCGCGGGGATGTGCTCGGGGGGCAGCAGGGGCGTGGGCAGGTCGAGCGGTTTGTCCGGCCAGAAGCCGCCGAAGACGACGATGGCGGAGATGACGAGCAGCGCGGCCGCGGCAGCGCGCCGGGGGCGGATGCCCGGGCCGGGGATCAGGAGCACCGGAATGATGCACAACGGAATGAGCGCCATGCCCGGCACGACGGGCGACGATGGAAGCGCGGCCCCCTGCGCCCCCTCCCCCCCCGCGATGCGCGCGAAGAGCCACGCGAAGAAGAACGCCTGGAACATGGCCGTGGCCACGGAGAACGCCCGCACCGCCGTCGCGTGGTGAATGCGGATCGCCTCGGCACCGGCCCGCGAGAGCACCCACCCCATCGCCGCGGCACCGATCACGTTCGGCACCGCGAAGACCACGAAGCCCCAGATGCCAAAGTCGCGCACCAGCAGCACCGGCAGGAACATGCCGATGCACCACGTCCACGAGCAGGCCAGATACGCGGCCCAGCCCAGCACCGCCAGCGGCCCTGCGCGGCCTGAGGCAGGAACGGGCACGGCACCCGCCGTGGGCTGGGGTGCGGCTTCGCTCACACGGGCACCGACGGCACGGGGTGGGCGCCGGGCGCGACGGAAACGTTGGCCTCGCCGGCATGACCACCCTCAGGCACGCTACCAATCTTTCCCGCGGCGCGGCGGGCGGCGCGGGCCTCGTGCAACGCCTTGGGCGTTACGTGGAATGTGGCCATGCACTTGCCCACGCGCACCTCGCGCCCCAGGCCGCGCGTGGGGATGGACTGGACCACGTCCAGGTCCATGTCAAAGTTGAACTCGCCCCCGGTGGCCAGCATCGCGTCCAGATCATTTCGCGGCAGCACGCGATAGATGGCAGGGCCGAAGCAGGGGCGAAGGAACTTGTACTCAAGGCGCTTGCACACCACCGTGTAGTCGCCCCCGCAGCGGCCGTACAGGTACATGCCCCCGGCGATCTCGCTGTTGGCGAGCAGGCTCGCCCCCGCCATGGCGTTGTACCAGTTGCGGTTGAACTTGCGGAAGGGGAGCACGGCGGAGAACGTGTTGTCGCTCTCGCGTTTGATGCGGATGCCGGAGCGGAAGGCGTAGGGCAGCCAGATCATGCTCGCCACGCGGTGCCAGAACGGGCTGCGGCTGGTGAGCCCGCTGATGTACGCCTCGACGCGGTCGTATATGGAGCGCTTGCGGGGAGCCAGCGCGGCACCGCCGGTTGCCGAGCCCGCGGATTCTGCCGCCGCGGCAAGCGAACCCGCATCGCCCGGCACCGCGCACGGCACGGCCGCACCGCTCGGTGCCACCACAACCACGCCAGACGCGGGGGTGGTGGAAGTGGGGGGGGCCTGGGGGGGCGAACTGACCACGGGAGACGACAACGCGCGGCACCTCCGGTAGGGGCAAGAACGCAAGTGTAGTGGGGGCCGCTTCCCTCGGTCGTGCCCGTGCAATGGCCCGCCACGAGCCGGGAAATATCCTCTGGCCGCGAGGCTCTTCGATCCTGGCATCTGGAGTCTGGCGTCTGGAGTCGCTTACGCCTCCACCAACTCGTACCACCCCTTGCCGTTGGCCTTCACGGTGCGCATCGGGTTGCCCGCCTCGTGATCCAGGCACAGCGTCCACCCCCGTGCCGCGGCTTCGGCAAGAAACCACCCTCGCGTCACCATGCTGGTGTAGGGCTCCACGTCGTAGCCCAGCGAATACGCCTGCCCCACGTGCCAGGCCGTGGGCATCACATCGGGCGTGAAGACGATGGCGCGGCCGCGCTCGTCGGTGAAGCGTGTGGCCTGCTGACCCCAGGTGTGGCCCGGTGTCTGGAAGACGAACACGCCGGGGAAAACCTCGGTCTCGCGTTGCTCCTGCGCGGCACGGGGGCGTTCTTCGCGGTCGGGCGTGAGGCCGGGCGTGAACGGCGGGGGCGAGTCGATGAGCCGCATGAGCGGACCCGGCCCACCCCCCGTGCCCTCGGCAAACGGCAACAGGTGGTCGGGAAAGTACGTCCGCGTCATCACGCTGCGGTTGGCGAGCGCATCGTGCCACTCGCGCCGCTGCACCACGACCGTGGCATCGCGGAACGTGCGTTTCACGCCCAGGTCGCCGCGCGAAGCGCCAAACGACGAGCCCGGCCCCACCCAATCGGGCGTTTCGCCGGCGCGGCAGAGGCGCGTCAGGCCGCCGGCGTGGTCAAAGTGCAGGTGCGAGCAGACGACGGCCTGCACATCCTCGGCGCGGCAGTTCACCTCCGCGAGGCAATCGAGGATCGACCGGCCGTCGAGGGAGAAGATGTCGCGGCTCTTCTCGTCGAGTTTGTTGCCCGTGCCGACTTCGAGGAGAACGAGTTTGGGCGAAAGGAGCGTCGAGCCTTCGGGCGCATCATCCAGCCGCTCCAGCAGCAGGCAGTTGTGGTTCACGGCGATCCGCCCGCGAGCATCCACGGGCACCGTGCGCGACCAGACCACGCGCGGGATGAGCCCGAACATCGACCCGGCATCAAGTTTGAAGGCACCGGCGCGGAGCAGCGTGTGGCGATAGCGAACGGTCATGGCACGAGCGTAGAGGGGAGTGGCCCCCGGTTGGTGGTGCGGTCCGGAGGAAACCCCGCCACCGCCGCGGCAGCGCCCGGCGTTGGTGAGAACCCCGGAAGCGGCCCCACGCGACTCAGCAACACACCGGCGGGGTTCTGGAGCGGCGGCACGCACGCTGCGGGC
This sequence comes from uncultured Phycisphaeraceae bacterium, assembly GCA_964571915.1. Lineage (GTDB taxonomy): Bacteria > Planctomycetota > Phycisphaerae > Phycisphaerales > UBA1924 > JAEUIX01. Next base: position 58 of record CAZNEU010000050.1, on the reverse strand, counting down.
CACGGCGGCCCCCTAAACTCCTCCCGCGTTGCCGGCTTAGCTCAGTTGGTAGAGCAGC
>CAZNEU010000049.1:0-7822 GCA_964571915.1 uncultured Phycisphaeraceae bacterium | reverse complement strand
ACCACGAACGGTCGGGGGCTCGATACGCTGGCAACACCATGCCCCAGCCTGCAAGCGTTTCCGGCATCCACGAGACCGTGCTGTACGCGCGCGATGTGGCGGCGTGCGCGGCGTTCTACCGCGACGTGGTGGTGCTGCGGCCCATCGGCACGCCCATGGCGCTGAGCGCGGTGCTGCGCCTGCCCGAGGGCGATGCGGTGCTGCTGATCTTCGACCCGGCACAGGCCTCGCTGCCCGGGCGCGGCGTGCCCAGCCACGGGACGTGGGGGGTGCGGCCCGCCGGTGCCGCGACGGCGCAGAGCGGTGCGCCCGTGGGCGCCAACGGGCACATCGCGTTCCGCGTTGCGGCAGGGGCGCTCGACGTGCGGCGGCAGCACCTTGCGTCTCTGGGCGTACCGATCGAGATGGAAGTTCCGTGGGAGCGCGGCGGGCGGTCGATTTATGTGCGCGATCCGGCGGGCAACTCTGTGGAGTTTGTGGAGGGGCGCGTGTGGGCGGATTGAAGAGCGGGCGCAACCCACGGCGGGTCGTGCGGTAAGCGGGGTATGAACAGCACGCTCGATCGTCGGGGGTTTCTCGTGGCACAGGGCCTGGCCGTGGCCGGGATGGCGGGCGGGCACGAAAAAGGCCCCGGCGGGTGCCGGGGGCTGGAAGGATCAATCTCTGGATGCCAGCGGGCACGCAAGGGCTTGCGGCTGGTTTTTCGGGGGACGGGACGGCCCTCCCCCTGCCCCTCCCAAAGGGAGGGGAGTGAGGCGTGAGTTATTTGCCCAGCAACTCGTCGGCCACGTTGCCGGCACCGTAGATCTTCCGCATGGCCTCGATCATGGCGCGGCTGTCGACGGACACGGCCCGGTTCACGCGCTCGTCAAAGTAGAACGCGCCGGGCAGGCTGTGCAGGTTGCCGTCGAAGACGATGCCGACCACCTCGCCGGCCTTGTTGGTGACGGGGCTGCCGGAGTTGCCGCCGATGATGTCGGCCGTGCAGATGAAGTTGAAGGGGGTGCTCAGGTCGATCTTGTCCTTGTTCTTCACCCAACTCTCGGGGAGGACGAACTCCTTCCGGCCTTCGCGGGCCTCGGCCCGCTCGAACATGCCGCCCATGGTGGTGAAAGCGGGCACGGCCGTGCCGTCGTCGTTGAAGCCCTTCACCGCGCCGTAGGACATGCGGAGCGTGCCGGTGGCATCGGGGTAGGTGTTCTCGCCCTCGATGGCGAAGCGGGCCTTGGCGATGCGGGCGTAAGCGTCGCGTTCGACGGCGTCGAAGGTGTCTTCGGCGTGCTTGCGGGCGGCGCGGTAGTCGGCATCGAGGAGTTTGGCGAAGGTGATCATGGCATCGTCGGCGGAATCCACCGCGTCGCGCCCGCCGTCGGCGAGTTTCTTACGGAAGGCGGGGTCCTTGAGTTTGGTGCCGCCGACCAGGTCGGCCGCGCGAGCCGTGGGAGACTTGCCGGCGAGGAGTTTGACCACGAGCGGGTCATCGGCGCCGAGTTGCTCGGCCAGAAGAGAGAGGTTGCTGGCGACGGTGTGCTTTTCGAGCGCGTCGTAGACGGGAGCGGTGGAGAAGAGGCGGAGTTTGAGGCTGGGCAGGGCGGCATCGCCGTACTCGCGCAGGCGCTCGGCGGCGGGCTTGGGGAGTTCATCGGCGAGCATCACGAGCGTGCGTGCCGCGCTGAAGAGGTCGCCGCCGGCGCCGCGTGAGAGCAGTCCGTAGCGCACGTGCCAGGCCTTGCGTGCCTCGGTGGCCCTGGCCAGGTCCTCCCACGCGCTGCCCACGGCCTTCTTCCACTCCGGGTTCGCGGCCACCGCGGCCCGCAGGTCGGCCTCGGCCCTGGCCTTGGCCTTCATGGGCGCAGGGTCGAGCAGGCCGGCGTACTGGCCCATGATGGCCTTGCGGCTGTTGGCGATGCCGTAGAAATCGTCGCTGCCGATGCGCTCGTTCTCGGCGGAGCGGTTCTTGAAGGCCTGGATGCGCTGCTCGGCGCGCCACAGCCCGTGCAGGCGAACCGGATGGTCCACATCGCGCACGAACCTGAGGTGGTCGGTGGTGAGTTGGCGCTGGGTGCGGCCGGGGTGGCCGAAGATGAAGACCAGGTCGTTCTCAGCCGCGCCCGCTTTGGACCACTTCAGGAAGTGCTCGGGCCGCACGGGCTTGTCGTTCTCGTAGACACGGAAGAAGGCGACGTCGAGGTTGAAGCGGGGGTACTCGAAGTTGTCGGTGTCGCCGCCGAAGAACGCCGCGGCGTGCTCGGGTGCGAAGGCGAGGCGGACGTCGGTGAAGCGCTTGTAGCCGTAGAGGTGGTACTTGCCTCCGGCGTAGAGCGTGACAACGGAGTAGGTGTTGCCGTCCTTGCCTTTTTCTTTTTCCATCGCGCCCATGGCGGCGCGGCGGGCGGCGTTGGCGGCGGCGGGGGCCATGTCGGGCTTGGCGGCGGCGCTGATGGTGTCGGTGACGTCTTCGATGGTCCAGAGCACGCGGACCTCGGTGTCGGGGCACCTGAGTTCCTCCGCCTGCGTTTTGGCGAGGAAGCCCATCTTCATCAGGTCGCGCTGCGGCGTGGAGAGTTTGGTGATGGCATCGGAGGCGACGTGGTGGTTGGTCATCAGCAGGCCGTTGGCGGAGACGAACGAGCCCGAGGCGCCGATGCGCGTCGCGGAGCGCTGCATGTGCAGCAGCCAGTCCGGCGTGGGCTCGAAGCCGTAGCGCTCCTTGAGTTGCCTGGCCGGGGGGTTGGTGAGCAGCCACATGCCCTCATCCGCAACCGATGGTGTGGCCACACCCGCCAAGGCAACCAGCGCGGCGGCGGACGACGACAGACAGGCCCGGAGGAGTGCGGAACGCTTCACGTGTGATCTCCAAAGAGGATGGCCAAAAAAGGAAGGGAGGGGTTCGCGATCACGCCCGAACGAGCGTGCGGCCCACCCGTTCAAGTGTACGGCCCTGTCTGCCGCGGGCCGCACATGCTCCGCCCACCCTGCGGGAGGGATGCGGGAGGGCGGATTACCCAACCCCCCCGCTTCTGCTAGGCTCGTGCCATGATCTCGGTGGTCTGCGATGCCTGCGAGCGACCCTTCCAAGTGCCTGACGAACAGGCCGGCGGCAAGGCTCCGTGCCCGCGCTGCGGGGATATCAAGCGGATTCCCGGCCCAGGCAGCCCGGGTGCTGCCGCGCAGGCGGCGGGGGCAGGCGGAACGGGGGCGGCGGCGGGTGTTGGGGCAACAGATCGGGCCGCGGCCATGGGCCTGCCGCCGCGCGATGGCCCGGAGGCCACGGTGCTGGAGGTTCGCGGGTCGGTGTTCCGTTCGCGGCCGGTGGCCTATGCCCTGAACCTGCTGGTGCTGCTGGGGGCAGTGGCGGGGAGTGTGGTGCTGGCCCTGACGCCCGCCACGCTGCCCTTCGCGATCGGCACGCTGCTGCTGGCGCTCGTGTGCGGGTTTGTCTGGGCCCGCTGGGCGGTGCTGGCGCGAGCGGAACGGCTGACGGTGACGAACAAGCGGGTGATCTTCGCCCGGGGGCTGCTGAGCAAGAGCACCATCGAGATGCTGCACCGCACGGTGCAGGACATCGAGATTGACCAGACCTTCACCGACCGCCTGCTGGGCATCGGCAAGGTGAGCATCTCCAACGCCGGGCAGGAGGATGATGAGATCATCATCCGGGCGGTGCCCGACCCCTACCGCATCCGTCAGGTGATCGATGCGTATCGGGTGATGTAGGGCCGGCCTCGCGCGGCGAATCGGGCCGATACACTCTTGATGCCGCGCCGGCAAGACACCGTGAAGAACCTCACCCGCACACTCCGCGATCACCCCACCGTTTCGACGCTGGTCGGCACGGGCGCGGCGTTTCTGAGCCGCGTGCGGTTCAAGGCGCTCTTGTGGATGATCGGGATCGGCCTGTGTACGTGGGCGGCGATTCTGCTGGCGGGCCTGGCGTGGGTGCCGGTGGTGGGCGTGGCCATGGCCGCGGCGGCGGCGACGATCAACAAGGTTGCGCACCGGCTGGACAAGCCGGTGTGCCACGGGTGCGGGCACGACATGACCGGCCAGCCGCTGGGCCCGGCGGGCGCGATCTGCCCGACGTGCGGCTCGCTGCACCAGCCGCGCCCGACGGGGGCGGCGCCGATGGTGGCGGCGGCGAACGATGAGGATGAGGCGAAGCCCGCGGCGTGAGGATGGACGGCCGAAGGCCGGCGGGGACCGCCGGACCACCCAAAGCCTGAAGCGGCTCAGGGCTTCTTCTCGCCCATGTCGCCCTCGGGCTTGGCCTCGCTGGGCGCGGCCGTCGCGGCGGGCTGCTCGGTTTCGGGGTTCTTGAGGGCACGCTCGGTGGCCGCGGCCACCTCGGCGCCCGGCAGCACAACGATGGCGCCGCGGAAGGCACCCTCCTCGGCGGCCTCTTCCTGTGAAGGGGCCTGCACCACGGCAAAGCCGACCACCTGGCCGCTGGAAGCGAAGACGGGGCGGCCGTACATGCGCAGGCCGTCGGCGGGCACGATGAGGGCGCGGGGCTTCTTCACGACAGCGCCCACGCGGAAGTCGGAGATGGCCACGGCCCGATCGAAGAACTTGTCGAGGCGGGTGAGCATGAGGAGTTTGTCGCCCTGGGCCACCGATGCGGCCTTGGTGAAGTCCGCGTGGGTGTAGGCCTTGTCGGCGGGCGTGTCGATCTGCACCCATGCCAGGTCGAGTTCGCTGTCGCGGCTGACGAGTTTGGCCTCCACGCCCTCGGTGTCGTCGCCCACGAGCACCTTGATCTTCGTGGGGGAGACCGTGAGGCCGGGCCGCCCGCCCCCGGGGATCGCGCCCATGTCCACGCCCGAACAGAGCACCAGCCCCTGGCCGTCGATCATCACGCCCACGGCCTCGGTCTCCTTCTCCTGGGCCTGGCCGTTCATGTCGATCTTCAGCACGTACTTGATGGAGACGAGCACGCCGCTGGATTCGGCGACGATCTTGGCGTATTCGGGCTCGGCGGCAAGGCCCGGCGAGGTGAGGGGAGCGGAGAAGACCGCCGCGGCAGCGCCGAGGCACAGGGCGGACACAACGCGGCGAGCGACCATGGCGAAACTCCCTGGGCGAACCGACACCTGGCGGGCACAAACGCAAGGGCAAACTTAGGCGCGATGGAGCGCGGGAGCGACCCGCAAGCACAACGGCGCGGGGCCGAACGTTCAGCGGAGAAGATTCTCGAGGTTGTCGATCAGGCGCGGGGCGTACACGGTGGCGATCTCCCACATCACGCGGTGGTCCACCTCGCCGAACTCGTGGGCCAGGCGGTGGCGCTGGGCGCGGATCTGGAGCCAGGGGATGTGGGGTGCGCGGGCCCGGGTTTCGCCCGAGACGAAGCGCACGGCCTCGCCGATGATCTCGACCTGGCGCTCGACGGCGGAGCGGAGGAGGGGGTCGTGCAGGTACTGCTTCAGGGTTTTGCCGGCGACGAACGACACGGCCGATCGGGCGGCGTCGAGCATCGCCTCCAGCAGCACCGGGTCGCGCGAGGGGTGGATGCGTCTAGGCTGCATGCACGACCCGCCGGCACGCCATGATCGACTCGCGCAGGCGCTTGTTGGTGATGCGGCATTTCTCCACCACGTTCACCGTGCGGCCGAACATCTGCTCGAGTTGGCGCACCAGTTCCGGCGTGTTCTCGAAGGTGAAGCCGCAGCCGCTTGTGAACTCGAGCATCACGTTCACGTCGCTGTCGGGGCCGAAATCATCGCGCAGGACCGAGCCGTAGAGCGAGAACTCGCTGACACCCCAGGCGCGGCAGAACGCCTCGACACGCTCCCTGGGCACCGGGATGCGCGGCTCGAACTCCACGTGCTATTTCCCGCCGCCCTCGGGCTTGTCCGGCTTGATCTCGGCGGCCTTGTCGCTCGCGGCTTCCTTGCCGTCATCGGCGGCGGTTTTCAGTGCTCGCTCGGTGGCCGCGGCCACCTCCGCGCCGGGCAGGACGGCCACACCGCCGGACCCGCCGGAGAACATCATGCCGAACATGTCGTTGCGTCCGCCGTCGCCGTCTTCGCGGCTGGGCATCTGCATGACCAGCACGCCGACGGGCTCGCCGGCGCTGGTGAACACCGCACTGCCCATACCACCCATGCCCATCATGCCCGCTCCGCCGCCCCCCCCGCCGGGGAGGAGCAACGCCCGCGGCTTTTTCGCCAGGCCGGCGATGCGGAGTTCGCCCACCACGGGTGTGCGGTCAAAGAACTTGTCGGCGTGCGACACGGTGTAAAGCAGTTGCCCGACACTGACGGCGACGGACGCGACGAAATCGACGGCCTCGTAGGGCTGGTCGGGGGCCTTCTCGATCTTGACCCACGCCAGGTCCAGTTCGGTGTCGCGGGCGATGAGTTTGGCATCGACCCCCACCGTGTCTTCACCCACGAGCACGCGGATTTTCTCCGGCTTGATCGACGCGTGCAGGTTGCTGCCGCCGCTGTACTGCTGCATCATGCCCAGGAACCCGCCGAACTGCATGTTGGAGACGAGCACGAGGCCGGAGGGATCGATCATGAGGCCGGAGACCTCCTGCTCGTTTTCATCATCTCCGAAGCCGCCGAACTCCATCTTCAGCACGAACTTGATCGCCACCACCGATCTGGACCGCGTCTGGGCGAGCCGCTCGTAGGTGGCGACCACGGGGTCCGCGGCGGGCTGGGCCCCCACGACGGCCGGTGCCGGCAGGCCGAGAGCGCACGCGGCGAACAACGGCACGATCCTTGCGATCTTCCTCGCGTTCTTCATGGCATCTTCCTTATGCTGCACGCGGGGGCGGGTTTGGGCCGCGTTCACTTGCCCTCGGCGGGCTTGGTGCTTTTCTCGAGCGTGGGCTTCCACTCGGGCTCGACAAAGCGGTAGTTGGTGCGGGTGCCGCGCAGCACCACGATGGTGATGCGCTCGGGCTGCCTCTTGGCGATGGCCTCCATGGCCTTGCGGTAGGTGAGGATGTCGGTGATGACGGCGTCGTCGATGCGTTGGATGAGGTCGCCGGGGAAGAGGCCCCCGAGGGCGGCCCAGCCGGCACGCTCGGCGTTGGAGACCAGCACGCCCTGCACGGTCTCGTCCCACTTGTTGTCGTCGCGGTCGAAGAAGGTGAGTTCGCGCACGGTGAGTTCAAAGTCCTTGTTCTCGTCGCGCCGGGCCTCCTCGGGGCCGATGCGCGTGCGCTCCAGCGACACATCGACTTCCTTTTTCTCGGTGCCGCGCATCACCGTGAGTTTGGCCTGGTCGTCGATCTTCTGGTTGCGGATTTTGCGGCTGAGGAGGCCGGCGTCCTGCATGCCGCGCGGCTGCACGCGCTCACCGTTGATCGCCGTCACGATGTCGCCCACCTTCAGTTCGCTGTCGGCGGCGCGGGTCTTGGGGTAGACGCGCGTGACGCGAAAGCCCTGCAAATCACCGGAGCCGAGTTGGTCGGCCAGTTCCCGCAGCACCGGCTGCGTGGCCACGCCCAGCCAGGCCTTGGCGGCCTCGCGAGGCGGGTCTTGCGGCTTGTCGGGCCGGGGCTTGATGACGGTGACCTGGTTCTTGCCCCGCCGCTCAAACTCGACAAGCAGGTGCTCGGGAATGGTTTCCTGGTCCATGATGCTGCGGTACGCGGCGACCATCTCCTCGAGGTTCTTCACGGCCTTGCCGCCGACGGCCCGCACGATGTCGCCGGGGTTGATCTGCGGCTCGGCGAGGGCGGCGGGGCCGCCGCCGCGCACGCCGGTAACAAGGACACCGTCGCGGTTTTCGAGGCGGTCTTCACGGGCGTAGAAATCGGTGATCTCTTCGGCGGAGAAGCCCCAGCCGCGCACGGCGGTCTTCTCGC
>CAZNEU010000048.1:0-2763 GCA_964571915.1 uncultured Phycisphaeraceae bacterium | reverse complement strand
CGTTGATCGCGCCGTGGCACCCCATGAAGCCGATGTGCGTGCGGCTCACGGTGGTGCGCAGGCCCAGGCCGAGGGCGAGTGTCTGGTCGATGCCCGGGGCCTCAAAGCCGGTGCAGGAGACGGTGACCACGTGCGTAATGCTGGCCGCGCTCACACTCGCGCGCGCGAGCGCATCGGTCGAGGCCGCGATCGCCAGTTGCGTGGCCTCGCGCGTGTAGACGGCCAGCCGCGCGGCGGTGGTGGGGCCGCGGCCGTGGGCATCGGGCTGGTAGAGCGTCTGGTTCCCGGTGGCGGGGTCAACGATGGCGAAGGCGCGGCTGTCGATGCCGCAGCGCCGGTGGAGAAGTTCAATCGCCCCCTCGGGGATGCCGCGGGGCGAGAGCGTGCGTGAGAGTTCGATGGCGCGGGTCTGCGTGAGTCTGCCGGGTGGCACGGCGGTGCCGATGGAGAGGATGTGAACGCTCACGCGGGGGCCCCTTGGGCGTGGGTAGCCCGCGCCGGCCCGAGCAGGCCCGTGGCCCACGCGCCAGCACTGGGCCACCGGCCGGCAAGGGCCACGGCGGCGTGCGTGAGGCGCTCGCTTCGCACGAGGCTCGCAACCAAGCCAGAGCGCCGATGTTGGCGTGCAACCAGCCTCGCGTGCGTTGCCGCCCACGCGCCCGCGGTGGCGGGGTCAGCCAGCCACGCATTCGCGGCGGCCGCGCCGTGCAGAGCGCCTTCAATCGCCCAGGTCATGCCCTCGCCGGTGAAGGGCTCGAGGTAGCCCGCCGCGTCGCCGACGATGAAGATGTTGCCGACTTCAACGCGTGCGCGCGCGCGGGTGAGCAACGGCGTGCCGCGCCACGCGGCCTGGCGCAGCGCCTCCGCGTTGCGGCCGCACGCGGCCACGATCGCTTCGCACAGGGGGCCGGGGCCGCCCGCGGCACGCACCGCGCGTGGGCCGAGCGCCGCGGCCGCGTCGATCGCGCCGCCGGGGAGGCGCACCACGCCAAGATAGCCTGCGCGGCCGCAGAGGATGGCGATCTCGCCTTCGGCCAAAGGCACCGGGGAGCGCATGAGCGTGGCCCCCACGCCCATGCGGCTGCCGGACTTCACACGCCACGCAAACTCGGGGCGATCCGCCAGCGACGTGCCGGCGAGGCCGTCGGCGATGATGATCGCGCGGGCTTGAAGCGCCGTGCCGGAAGGGCCGTGGGCGATCTCGTCGTGATCTGTGTGGTTGAGCCTCACGCTCCCATCCGTGGCGACCCTCGCACTGACACCCAGGAGCAGGTGAGCCCCCGCATCGCGTGCGGCCGCGGCGAGGCGTGCATCGAGCACATCGCGCGCGATCACGCGGTAGCCCGAAGCGGGCAGCCGTGCTTGGCACACGCCCGCATAGACCGTGCAGTGGCCGATTGGCGCAGCGCCCAGGAGCAGGCCCCCAAGCCCGGCACGCTGGAGCGCCCGCACACCCGCGGGCGCCAGGCAGCAGCCGCACACCTTGGGGCGCGGCATGAGCGCGCGATCGACCAGCAACACCCGCCGACCGACCCGTGCGAGGGCGTGGGCGGCCGCGCCGCCCGCGGGGCCGGCGCCGATCACGAGGGCATCCCAGTGTTGCCGCGCTGCGGAGTGCGCGTCGAGGCTGGATTGCACTTCCGGGGCGGCTGGGCTCATGCGGGCCGCTCCCACACGAGCAGTTGCCGCTGCGGGTGCGTGGGCGTAACGCGGGCGGTGGTGAGGCCCGCGCGCCGGGCCATGTCGGTCATCTCGGCGATCGTGTACGCCGCGCGAACGCTGCGGGGGCCGTCAATGTGAACGACGCGCGAGCGTGTGAGCAGGCGCGAGGCGGCCCAGGCCAGAGCAAGTCCGAGGCGGGTGCGGCGGAGGTCTTGCACGATGACCATGTGCGCGGCATCGGCCATGCGGGCCAGAACGGTCCGCACGTCGGGCGGATCGAGGTGGTGCAGGAAGAGGCCGCAGTGAGCGACATCAAACGCGCCGCCGTCGGGCGGCGTGGGCAGAGGCGCGGCCACCACGTTGGCGCGATGGACGGTGAGTTTCACGCCCGCGCGATCTGCCGCGGCGCTGGCGCACCCGAGCGCCACCGCGCTCACGTCGCACACGTGCAGGTCCAACGCGAGCCCTTCGCGAGCCGCGCGTGCGGCCAGGCGCAGGGGCAGATCGCCCGAACCCGTCGCGACATCGAGAAATCGCAGCGGGCATCCGGCGCGGCGAGCCCTCGGCACGATCACACGCCACACGGCACGATCGACGGCAGCAACACGGTTCAAGCGGGCAAGCCCGCGGAGGGCGCGCCGGTGTTCGGCCAGATCGAGCCCCGGGTCGTCCATCAACTCGGAAACTCGTGTGCGAACCAGCCCCATGATGGATCGTACGGTGCGCCGCGCGGCACCAGCCCGCAGCCCCGTTGAGTCGGGACGGTGAACCGGCGGCACCGGGCACGCGCCGGCGAAGTCCGCTGCGTGTCTTGGTAGTCTCACGCGGGCCGCCGGAGAATCATCGAACTCCATCTGGTGGAATAATGCGTGTGCATGGCCTACCCCTCTGCAAGGGTCCGTGCGGAACCCGCCCGCTTCATGGAGGTCTCAGCCATGTCCCAGGATCGAAGAACAATCGTGTTGACCTCGGTCGTGGCTGCCGCTTTGCTCGGTGCCGCCGGGTGCGAGAACACCAAGAAGGCGGCGGTGCCGGCGGCGGGCTCCAGCGCGCCCAAGGCGGAGCATCCCAAGGCCGACCATCCCAAGTAGGCCGTCCGTC
>CAZNEU010000047.1:0-2387 GCA_964571915.1 uncultured Phycisphaeraceae bacterium | reverse complement strand
ATGGCGGCGGGCATGATGCAGTTGGACGTGGCGTAGGCCCGGCCCTCAGCCGCGTGCGCAGGCCTTGCAGGCACGATGGCGGGGGCATGAGGTCAGGTGGTCGTTCACCAGACCCGTCGCCTGCATGAACGCATACATGATGGTGGAGCCGACGAAGCGGAAGCCGCGCCGCCTGAGGTCTTTGCTGAGTGCATCGGACTCTGGCGACGTGGCGGGCACCTGCCTGGGCTGCGTCCACGTGTTCACGATCGGTCGCCCGCCCACGAAGCCCCAGACGTAGGCATCGAAGGAGCCGAACTCGGCCTGCGTGGCGAGGAAGTGCCGCGCGTTCTCGATGGACGAGTCCACTTTCAAGCGGTTGCGCACGATGCCCGCATCGTTCAACATCGCGGCCTTCTTGCGCGAATCGAACCTCGCCACGCTCTCGGGGTCAAAGTTCTCGTACACCACGCGGTAGCGGTCGCGCTTCCTGAGGATCGTGTCCCAACTCAGGCCCGCCTGGGCTCCCTCCAGCACAAGGAACTCGAAGAAGAGGCGGTCGTCGTACACCGGCACGCCCCACTCGCGGTCGTGGTAGAGAATCGCCAGATCGTTCCTGGCCCACGGGCAGCGCGGCATGGGGGGAGGATAGGTGGAAGTGACGCAGTGACGAAGTGACGCAGTGACGCAGTGACGGAGTGGGGGAGCAAGTGGGCGGCCTCTGGGGACGTGTGGCTCGGCGAGAACGGGCGGCGTGCTCTGCAAGCACTCCGTGGCTTCGTCGCTGCGTCTCTCCGTCGCTTCTCCCCTCCCCCGCAGCCCCGCCCCACTCCGCCAATACACTCCCCCGCCAATGACCTTCTTCCTCGAGATCATGCGTCTGGGCCTGGCGAACCTCGCCCGGCACAAACTTCGCTCCATCCTCACGGCCCTGGGCATCATCCTGGGCGTGGCGGCCGTCATCACCATGGTCTCGATCGGCGAGGGCTCCAAGCGCGCGGCCCTGGAGCAGATCGAGCGCCTTGGCGCCAAGAACATCATCTTCCGCAGCCAGCGCCCGCCCGACAACCGCAGCCAGCAGGGCGGCCGCATGTCGTTCATCTCCAAGTATGGGCTGGAGCGGCTGGACCTCAAACTGCTCAAAGAGAACTTCCCCGAGGCCGAGTCCATCGTGCCGCTCAAGGAGTGCGGCGGCGAGGTGAGCAAAGACGACAAGCGCCGCCTGAGCCAGGCCTTCGGCACCACGCCCGAGTTCCTTGAGGCGGCCCGCCTCTCGATCGCCCGCGGGCGCTACCTCACGCAGGCCGACATGGACGAGCGGGCCGCGGTGGGCGTGATCGGCCACGAACTGGCCAAGATGCTCTTTCCCTTCGACGACCCGCTCGACAGCACGGTGCGCGTGGATGCCAAGGCGATCCGCATCGTGGGCGTGCTGCGGCCCGTGGGCCTCTCTGGGGGGGCGGGGGCGGCCCTGGTGGGGCGAGACCTCAACTTCGACCTGCACCTGCCCATCAGCATGGTGGAGGAGAGTTTCGGCGACGTGGTGGTGCGTGCCTCCGCCGGCTCGCGCCAGGGGAGCGCGACGCAGGTGAGCGAGATTTATCTGGGCTCGCCCAGCCGCGAGGCGGTGATGCGGTACGCCGCGCTGGCGCAGCGATTGATCGAGACGCGCCACCCGGGCATGACGGACGTGACCATGATCGTGCCGTACGAACTGCTGGAGAACGCGCGGCGCAGCGCCATGACGTGGAACCTGGTGCTGGGCGCCATCGCGAGCATCTCGCTGCTGGTGGGCGGCATTGGCATCATGAACATCATGCTGGCGAGCGTGACGGAACGCACACGCGAGATCGGCATCCGCCGCGCCCTGGGGGCGACGCGCAGGCACATCGTCTGGCAGTTCCTGGTGGAGACGGGTGTGCTGAGTTCGCTGGGCGGCCTGGTGGGCGTGGCACTGGGCGTGGGCGGCAGTCTGCTCATCGGCTTCGTGGTGCCGCTGCTGCCAAAAACCCCGCTCATCGGCGGCTACTTCCCGCGTGATGTGGCCCTGCCCACGAGCATCACGATGTGGTCCATCGTGGTCGCGTTCCTGGTGGCCGCGGCGACGGGCCTGGTGTTCGGCCTCTATCCCGCCCGTCAAGCCGCGCGGCAGGACCCGATCGTGGCGCTGCGGCACGATTGTGGGGACGCACCACGGAGGCACTGAGGACACGGAGGAAGACATGCAGCCCGACCGTCAGGGAGGGCCGGGCGGCGGCGCGCTGAATGAAGGCTTGAAACACGGAGAGCACAGAGCAACACGGAGCCGAACGAACCGCGACCGTCAGGGAGCGGCGATGAAGAAGCGACGGAAGCCCGACCGTCAGGGAGGGCCGGGCGACCAAGGGCCGAGAACGAACCGCGACCGT
>CAZNEU010000046.1:0-7511 GCA_964571915.1 uncultured Phycisphaeraceae bacterium | reverse complement strand
GTATGGCCAAGCGCCTCATCGTGGGGGCCATCCTGATTGTGCTGGTCTTCGGCCTGATGTGGCTGGATGAGTGGCTCACCACGCTGTACCCGCCCGCGTGGCTGGGCGTGCTGGCGCTCCAAGACGGCAAGACCGCCCCCGGCGTGGCCTTGCTGCTCATCGGCCTGCTCATCTGTGCCCGGGCGAGCATCGAACTGGCCCGCATGTATCAGGCCGCGGGCATGGCGGCGAGCCGGCGGGTGGTGGTCTTCGCGGCGATGGTGGGCGTGCTGGCGGGTGGCCTGACGATCGGCTCGCCCACGCGCAGTTTGGGAGGCGTGCAAGGGATGGCCGGCGGGGGTGGTGCCGGAGCGGCGCTGGCCACCGCCGCGGTGCTGGTGGTGGCCGTGGCTCTGCTGGTGCATACGCGCCGGCGCACCATCACCGGCGCCTGCGGGGCCGTGGGGGCCGCGCTCACGGCCTTTGCCTACGCGGGTGTCACGCTGGGCTTTCTCATGGCCCTGCGCACGCAGTTCTCGGCGTGGGTGGTGCTGGGCGTGATCATGACGGCCAAGTGTTGCGACATCGGGGCCTATTTCACCGGGCGGGCGATCGGGCGGCACAAACTCATCCCCTGGGTCAGCCCCGGAAAGACCTGGGAGGGGCTGGCGGGGGGCATGTTGACGGCCGGGGTGGTGGGGGCGGCCCTGGTGGCACTGGCCCAGTCTCTGGGGCACGGGGCCGTGGAGGGCATCGAGCGCCTGACGCCGCTGGAGGGCTTCGTGGCGGGCGTTGTGCTGGGCCTGGCGGCCCAGATCGGCGACCTTTCGGCCAGCGTGCTCAAGCGCGATGCGGGCATCAAGGATTCGGGCCGCCTTGTGCCGGGGATGGGGGGCATCATCGACGTGATTGATTCGCTGGTGCTGGCGGGGCCTGCGGCGTTCTGGTATTTCACGCTTTTGCGGTCGCTGGGTTCGCTGGGGCCCGCCGCGCCGGTTGGCGGTGTTCCGTAGCACGCATGTTCGCACGCGCCACCCCACCCCTCGGTCCTGCGGCGGGGTAGAATGGAGTGGCGCGGTGGGGGGGCGGGCGAGGGAACGCCTGCCCCGTCGATCGGGTTCGGTGGCTTGTGGAGTAGACGATGACGGTTACGGTGAAGTTGCTGCGTTTGTTCAGGGTGGACCAGCAACTCCGGGGTTTGCAGACCCGGTTGCACGCGGCGGAGCGATTCCTGGCGATCCAGGAAAAACAACTCAAGGATGCCCTGGCACGCCACGAGGCGCTGGTGGTGCAGGTGCGCAAGGACCGGGCCGCGGTGGCCGGCGACGAGGGCGAGGCCGCGATGGTCGACGCGCGCGTGAACAAGGTGCGCGAGCAGATGAACTCCTGCAAGACCGGCAAGGAGTATCAGGCCTTCCAGAACGAACTCAACGTGCTCAAGGTGCGCAAGGCCGAGTTCGAGACGCACGAACTGGAGATCATGGAGCGCTTGCAGACCGCGGAGGCGCAACTGGCGGAGATCGAGAAGAGCCGCGCCGAGCGCGAGAAGATCGTGGTCCAGGCCCGGGCCGACCGCGACCAGCATGGCGCCCAGATCAAGGACCGTGTGGCGGAACTGACCGCCGAGCGCAAGGCCCTGGCCGCTGACGTGCCCCCCGCCGAACTGCGCATCTTTGAGGAACTGGTGCGGACCCGCGAAGACGAGGCGATGGCGAAGGTTGACCTGCTCAACAAACGCGACCACGAATACACCTGCGGGGCCTGCATGATGACCCTGCCCGTGGAGACGCTCAACCAGATCATCAAGGGCAACTTCGTGCGCTGCGCCAACTGCCAGTGCATCCTCTTCAACGAGGACGAACTCGATATCCACAGGCGCGGCGGGGGCGGTGGCAAGCCCAAGAAGAAGGAAGCCGAGGTCTGACGGGCGGGTGGGTGGCTCTGGTGGGGCGGACATCCTGTCCGCCAGCCTCACCGTCGCTTCGCCGACACCCGCAACTCGCACCGCACGCCAAACTCCCTGCACACCGGATGGTCGGCGCACGCCGCGCCCCGCGCCCGGCAGGCACGCCGCCCGTGCCAGATCAGCATGTGCGAGGCGTTGCACCACTCGCCCCGCGGCCACGCCTTCATCAGTTTTTTTTCGATCGTGGCCACGGTGTCGGTCGGCCCGGCAAGGCCCAGGCGAACGGCCAGCCGCCGCACGTGCGTATCGACCACGAAGCCCGCGTTGATGCCGAAGGCGTTGCCCAGGACCACGTTGGCGGTCTTGCGAGCCACGCCCCGCAGGGTGAGCAGGTCGTCCATGGTGGCGGGGACGTTGCCGCCGAAACGCGCGACGATGGTGGTCATGGCGGAGTGCACGGCCTTGGCCTTGGTGCGGAAGAGGCCGATGGTGCGGATGAACGGCTCGATGTCGGCGGGCGTGGCGGCGGCGTAGTGCGCGGGCGCGGGGAAGCGGGCGAAGAGGGCGGGCGTGGCCTTGTTCACGCTCACGTCCGTCGCCTGTGCGGAGAGGATCGTGGCCACCAGCAGTTCGTAGGGCGAGCGGTAGTTGAGTTCGCAGCGGGCATCGGGGTAACTGGCCCGCAGCGCGGCCAGCAGGCGCAGGCCGCGCACCGAGTCGGCGGGTGTGCGTGCGGACGTCATGCCGCGGCCTTCGTCGGGGCAGGCTCGGCGTCGGGCCACGCGGCCAGCAGCAGGCCGGCCAGCACGATCACGGCCAGCACGCCCAGCACGATCGTGGCCGTGGGGTGGTCGGTGTTGAACGCGGCCTTCAGCGCTTCCGCCGCGGCGTTGTCGCCGCGCTCGGCCGCGGCCCAGTAGCCCCTGAGGTTGTGGTTCATTCGCGGCGACAGCACGAACAACTGGTACGCCAGCGCCGTCACGGCCGCCGACAAGGCCGTCATGCGCAGGGCCGTGGGCAGCGTGCGCCAGGCCGGGTGGCCGATCGGGCGTGCCAGCACCAGGCCCGCCCCCGCCACAATCGCGCACGCGAACTGGGCCGCGTCGCTGACGGCGAAGATGCGGTCGGCCACCTTGCCGGCCAAGACCATCCAGTGGTCGCCCGTGTACGCGTTGAAGGCGGGCAGCGTGGGGGCGAGGCCCTTGACTGTGGGGAAGATGATCGCGGCCGCGGCGGCGGTCATCACGACGATGCCCAGCCACACGCCCAGCGCGACGGTGTGGAGGGCACGGGCAAGATTGCGCCATTCGGGCATGAGGCCGATGGTACTCACCGTCGTGGCGCGGCTGCGCCGGTCGCGTACGGTTCAGCCATGCTTGATACGCGGCTGCTGAGTCTGGCGCTGGCGGGCCTGGAGCCGCCGTTTGAGGCAAGCGCGGACGGCCTGCGGTTTACGCTCGATTGGGCACGCGCGGCCGGGTTCCGGGCCGTTCATCTCAACGCCGCGGCACAGGGTCTGCGCCCGCGCGATCTGGACCGCTCGGCGCGCCGCGACGTGGCCGCGATCTTGCGCCGCCACGAACTCGCCCTCAGCGGCCTGGACCTGTGGGTGCCCGCCGAACACTTTGCCGACCCGCGGCACGCCGAGCGGGCGGTGGCTGCGGTGGTGGGGGCGATCGAACTCGCGGCCGAGTTGCGCACGCTGGCGGGTGAGCGCGCGGGCGTGGGGGGGGTGTGCGTGGGCATCGTGCTGCCGCGCCCGGTGCCGGGGGAAGTGGTTGCGCAACTGCGGGCACGGGCAGACGCGGCGGGCGTGCGCGTGGCCGATTGCACCGTGCCCCCGGCCGCGGCCGGCGAGGGCGATGCACGCGACCCGATCGGCGTGGGCCTCGATCCTGCGGCCATGCTGCTGGCGAACGTGGACCCTTGCAAGGAAGCCTCGCGGCTGGGCAAGCGTGTGGCGTGTGCGCGGTTGAGCGACCTTTCGCCGTCGGGGCGTACTGGGCCGGGCGAACGCGGAGGGCGGCTGCGGCTCACGGAATACGCCGTGGCCACGGCGCTGGGGTGCCCGCAAGCGCCGGTGGTGCTGGACCTGCGTAGCGTGCCGGACCCGCAGCGTGCCGCTGCGAGGGCGCTGGTGGCCTGGACGGCGGCGCTGTAGAGGCGAGATTCAGACGACCGTGCGATCCGCACGGCCCAGTTGCACGGCCAGGTTCTCCAGCGTGTCGGAGAAGCGCACGTTGAAGTCGATCTGGTCCTGGGCTTGCGTGAGCAGATCGACCGCGCGCAACGCCCTCGCGGCCTTGGCGGTGTCCGGCGCGGTGGTGGCCGTGCGCAGTTCGCGCTGGACCCAGCGGGCCACGAACGCGAGCATCCGTCCGGTCCACAGGCGGTTGGCGGCCTCTTTGCTGGTTTCGGGCGCGGCATCCATGGTGGTGGCGACCTGCTCCTCCACGAGTTTGGTCATGGCGGTGCCGAGCGTGGCCGCGCGTTGGCCCGCGCTGAGTTTGGCGAGGAGGGGGGCGAGCGTGCGCTGCCAGTCCAGCAGGTGGTTGTCGATCGCCAGCACCGCCGCGCCGGGCGAACCCGCGGCGAAGGCGAAGAGCGCGGCACGGTCGCTGGCGGGCACCTCGCGCCCGGAGTTGGCGAGCCAGCGGGTCATCTCGGTATCGGTGAGGGGGAAGAAGGCGACGCGCTGGCAGCGGCTGCGGACGGTGGGCAGGAGTTCATCTTCGTTGGAGGCGACGAGGATGAGGACGGTGCCCTCGGGGGGCTCTTCGAGCGTTTTGAGGATTGTGTTCTGGCCGGCTGCGTTCATGATGTCGGCCTCGTCGATGATAAAGACCTTGCCCGCTGACGAACCGCTGACAACGTTGCGCGCAAGCGCGGCGGGCGTAATCACAAAGTCGCGGAGCACCTCGACAGGAATCGTGCTTTGCTTCTTCGCTCGAATGTCCGGGCTCGGATGAAACTTTGCCGTCTGGCGTGTGATGACGTGCAGGTCCGGGTGAATGTTGGCGCGGTCTGGCGACACGCCCAGCAGCATGGCGCCGAAGGCTCGCGCGGCGGTGAGTTTGCCGATGCCCGTGGGGCCGTGGAAGATCCAGGCGTGATGAAGGCGTTTGCCGTTCACGGCTGAGCGGAGCGTTGCCAGCGCGCCGGCCTGCCCCACCACTTCGGTCAGTTCGATCGGTGGGGGCAGATCGGTGTGCCCGCCACCGATGCGCGCGGAGAGGGAGGCGGGCGCACCGCCGGGGGCTTCACCCTTGCCCGCGCGGGGCTTGGCGGCGCCGTTCTTGTGCTCGCCCTTGGCCATGAGGCGAGTGTAGAGGGGTGGGCGGGCGGTCCCAGCCCGGTTGGCGAGTGGGTACGCTTTCGCCATGAGACACGCTCGCGCCCGAATCACCTTGGTGCGGCCCGCGCTGCTCGCCGCGTGGGTTGCCATCAGTGCTCTGGGGCTGGGGCTGGGCGGCTGCACGTCGGGCAGGGGGGGCAGCGTGGCCGTTGAACTCCGCGACGCGGCCACGGGTGCGCCCATCGAGGGGGCCGTGGTGCGGGCGCTCCCCCAGAACCCCAAGCACGTCTTCCGCGTGGCCGACTACCTGCGGGCCGCGCCCGGCGCGACGAGTGTACGGACGGATGCGGGCGGCCGCGCCGTGCTGGAGTTGCCCGCTGACCGGCCCTTTGAACTCGTGGTCGCGGTGAGCGGACGCGAGCCGGAGTCGATCAGCTTTGAGGGCCCCGGCGAACTGATGCAGGCCGCACGCGTGTGGCTGCTGCCGCCGGGCGCGGCGGGGGCCGGTAACGGGGGCCGATCGGCGACGGCGTGGGGAGTGTTGCGGTGC
Organism: uncultured Phycisphaeraceae bacterium; assembly: GCA_964571915.1. Classification (GTDB taxonomy): domain Bacteria; phylum Planctomycetota; class Phycisphaerae; order Phycisphaerales; family UBA1924; genus JAEUIX01. The sequence goes on along the minus strand of CAZNEU010000046.1, from coordinate 1,781 downwards.
GCGCCGGTCGCTGCCGCCGGCCTATGAGGTGAATGGCGGTTGGGGGTGTGCCGCGCCCTCGATACGATGGCCACGTCTGGTTGGCGGCCCCGTAGCTCAGCGGCCTAGAGCTGGCGACTCATAATCGCTCGGTCCCGGGTTCGAATCCCGGCGGGGTCATTCCTTCGTTCGGCACAACTCCGCACAACTCCGGTTCGTGCGGCACGCCCAGCGGAGAATCGGAGTTTTCAGTCTCGCGGCTCTTGCACGTTCCGGTCTGTCCCGGCGCGTGCTGCGTCGCTTTTTGCGTCGCTTTTCCGTGCGTGGTGTCGATGCCCGCCGCGAGGTCGAAGTGGGCATCGCGCACTTGCAGGTAATGCCGTTCGGCGATGGACACGGAGTGGCCCAGCCACGCCCCCACAACATGGGCCGGGAAGCGTTGCACCAGGTCGGTGGCGCACGAGGCACGCAGGTTGTGGAAGAGCCGCGGCCACGGCTTCAAGCCCGCCCGGTGGATGATCTTGGTGAACGTGGTGCGGAGGTTGGCGTTGGCCTCGCGGTAGCGGGTGATGATGTGCGTCTCGCCCGGCTGGGCCGCGTGGAAGGCTTCGAGCAGCGGCTCGCGGATTTCAGGAAAGAGCGGCAGCACCCGATCGGCACCGCCTTCGTGGCCTTCGGTCTTCGGGCTTCGCACGATGAGCCGGGCCTTATCCCACACCACGTCGCCCCAAGTCAGCCCGAGCAGTTCGGAAGGGCACCGAAGCCCGGCATACCGGCAGAGGGCGATGATGAGCCGCCACTCGCGGTCGGGTGCCGCGTCGATTACCTTGGCGGTCGCTTCGGGCGTGATATAGAACGCGCGGGCGGCGTTGGCCTGAGAGCCGCCCTTCAAGCCCGCGAACGGGTTCGCTGCCACCATCTTCCAGCGCACGGCCCTGTCGAAAACTTGGCGGGCGGTCTTGACGCGCTTGGCCACCGTGGCCGGTGCGAGGCCCGAATCGGCTTGGCTCTTTCGCCATTGTTCGGCTTCGAGCGGTGTGATGGTGGAGAGGGCACGGTCGGCACCGAAAAACCGTTCCAGCGCCGTGCGCGCCTGTTTGTACCCGAGAACGGTCGAAGGCTTCACGGTCTTCGTGCCGAACCACGCATCCAGCAGGCTGCCCAGCGTGTGTTTGGCGAGGCTCCGGGGGGCCACCACGCCCGCACGGGCGAGGCGGGCGTGTGCCTTGTCGGTGAGTTCCGCGGCCCACTGGACGGCCGCGGGGTCGGGTGCGCTTGATTCGCGGCCCGCGAGCAGTTGCTCCACGCGCAAGCGCACGGCTTCGGCCTGCCGCATGGACATGGTGCCCAGCCGGATGGTCATGCGCTTCCCGTCGGCGATAAAGAGCAGTCGCCGCGTCCCGTTGCTGCCCGTTGAAATACTGGCCATGATCGTGCCCCTTGTTCGTTGCCCTTGCCTTACGCGGCCTTGCGCGGCTGCACGCGCTTCTCGATTTCGTCGCCCAGTTCATCCGCGGCCCGGTCCAAGTCATAGGCCGTTTGCAGGTTCATCCAGAGTTGTGCAGAGGTGCCGAAGTAGCGGGCCAGGCGGAGGGCGGTGTCGCCCCCGATGCCGCGTGTGCCGTGGATGATGCGCCCGACGTGCTGCTGCGTCATGCCGGTGTCTTTGGCAAGGCGGTAGGCGGTGAGGCCCAGCGGTTCGAGAATATCCAGCCGGAGCACGTCGCCGGGGTGGACGGGTGCGAGTTTGCGCCGGGGGGGGCGGGCAGAGCGGGTGGTGTTGGTGGTGGCCATGTTTCGTC
>CAZNEU010000045.1:0-4269 GCA_964571915.1 uncultured Phycisphaeraceae bacterium | reverse complement strand
AGGTCCAGTTCGGCCCGGGCCCGCAGCGCCTGAGCCTCCGCCCGCTGGGCCTCATCCACGCGCCCCTGAGCCCGCGCGCTCGACTGCATCTTCTCGGCCTGCGCGATCTTCTGAAGCGCATCCTGCGCGGCCAGTTCGATCTCCGCCGTGTCCAGTTGGGCCACCAGGTCGCCCGCCTTCACGATGCTGCCCGCCTCCACACCCTCGGGGAACGACTTCAGCAGCGCATCAAACGGCACCGACACGATCTGGCGTGTGCGGGGCTGGATGGTGGCCGGAGCGCCCACGGTGTAGGTGGTCGTCCAGAAGGCGCAGAACAGAAACGCCGCCAGCAGGGTGATGGCCGCGAGTTTCCACACGGTGTGCCTGGTGCCCACGGCCCAGGCGCCGCCGCGCCTGGCGGAGTGCCACGCCCGCAGGGCCAGGTTGCGGTCGTCGTCGTGGCGCACACGCATGACCGGGGCCACCAGGTCGAGCGTCGCCTGGAGCACCTCGATCGTGTTGAGGTCGATCACGCCCGCACCCGTCGCCTCCACCGTCAGCACGCCCACCACGCTGTCCTTGTCGCGCAGCGGCACCGAGCACAGGCGCAGGTCGGCGTGGCCCGCGGCCAGTTCCCGGTGGCTCGACGTAACGGCCTGGCTGAGCAACGCGTCGGTCTCGGCAGACGGCGCCGGGTGCAGCACCGGCTGCTCCTGGTCCAGACACTCGTCCATCGCGGCCTCGAGTTTGCGGACCATCTGCACGCGCCGGTCGAAGTGCTCGGTGTCGCTGATGGCCTTCACCTGCACCGAGTCGCGCACGCACCAGCCCAGGGCCACACGGTCTGCCCCGAGTTGTTTGGCCGCGTCGTTCACGAGTTGGATGCACGCGCCCCTGAACCCCTCGGTGCTGTTCACGGCCGCGAGCAGGCGTGTGCCCAGTTCGAGCGCGAAGGTGTTGGCGGAGTTGCGCCGCAGTTGCTGGCGCGAGGCGTGCCCATGCACATAGCCCACCAGCAGTTCGGCGATGGCCAGCGTGCTCTGCACGGCCTGCTTGCTCCGGGGCTCCAAAAGCAGCGTGGCCGCGGCCACGGGCCGCCCGGCCACGTCCGGCAGGCAGAGCGCCAGCACGTAGCCGCGCGAAGGCTCGGCATCGTACAACGGCGTGCCCTGGTCCAGGCCGAAGGCGCGGGCCTGGCCGGTTTCCATGGCGGCCAGCGCGGCGGAGCGCACATCGGCCGCGTGCTCAATCAACAGGCCCTCCGCGGCAGCACCCTGGGCCGCGCGCCCGTCGGGGTCGCCGGGGCTGGCGCCGGGCGCGGGAAAGACGCTGAGCACACGCGGCTCGCTGTTCTCGCCGCCCGCCGGCGGCAGCAGCAGCACCCCCTGGCGCGCTGTCGATGCCCGCACCAGCACACGCAGCAGCCGCTCAAGATACGCGCGGTCATCGGGCGCGGGCGCGTTGAGTTCCGCGACGATCTTGGCCCAGCCCGGGGCCTTGAGCGTGGTCAGGTCGATCATCGCGCCGCCTCCGCGCGCCCGGCACCGGCGGGTGGCGGGCCGCCCGCAGAGACCTTCCACTCGGGGCCGGGGGCATCAAACCGCACGCGCGCCCGCGTGCCCGCGGGCCAGCCGGCACGGTTGGGCACCTCCACCCGCACCAGCCGCGTGCTGGACGCGGCGTTGCCCGACGGTGCCACATAGAGCACGCGCGCGGGAATCACCACGTCCTCACCGGGCACATCCAGCAAGGCCCACGCGGGCGAACCCTGCGCCAGGCGTGAGGTCAGCGTCTGGTCGATGGAGATGGGCACGTCAATCCACATCGGGTCGATGGCCACGATGCGGATCACCGGCTTGTTCACGCCGAAGGTCTGCCCGATTTCGGCCAGCACCTGATCGATCACGCCGTCGAACGGGGCCTCCAGCCGGAACCGCCGGGCCTGCTCCTTCAGTTGCACCGCCCGGTACTGCTCCTCCTTCAGGCGCTGCACCGCCGCTTCAACGTTGATCTTGGCGACCTCCAGGCCCACGCGCCGCTCGTCGTACTCGGCCGGCGCGAGGGCCCCGCTCTTGTTGGCCTCCTGCGCGGCATCGAAGCGGCTCTGGGCCAGTTCCAGGTTCGCGCGCGCGTTGCGGATTTCCGTGTCGTTGGCCGCGCGGAGTTCCTGGGCCATGAGCGCGGCCCGCACCTCTTCGTCCTTGGCACGCACAAGCATCTGGCCCTGCTTCACCGCCTGCCCGCCCGCCACCGCCACCTCCGCGATCTCCAGCGGCTGGGGGAACTCCATGGTCGTGTCGCGGCTGGGGCGCGTGATCCACTCGCTGCCGCCGAAACGCGCCGAACGCGCGGCCCACACGTCGCCCGGTGGTGCCGAAGAGGCCGGCGACCCCGCGCCAGCCGCCGGCGGGGCCGATACCCATTCGCCCCCCGCAGCCGGCGCGGCAGCGCACCCCGCCAAGGCCACCACGGACACGATAAGGCGACTCGCCCTGAACATGCGTCAATCCTAAGCGTGCGGCACGCGCCAACACCCGACGACCACCCGACCACCCTTCGGCCACAGCCGCGCCTGCCGCGCACGTGCAAGGGCCGTGTCTATTCGTCGTCCGAAGGCTGGCGGTTGGCCAGCAAGGGGTGTGAAAATGGGAAACATCGACCAAACACGGGTGCCGACCCGAGGGCGCGTGTTTTCTTGCGCGTTGGTTTACATGGCGGGCAGGTTCCCCAACAATGTCCTCTCCCTGCCTCTCGGGCTCTGACCAAAGGACACCCCTTGACCACCTCCGCCTCGACGACCACCCCGGCCCCCCGCACCGCACCGCCCGCCCAGGGGAGCACGCTCGCCGTGCGCGGCGGCACGCCGGTGAGCCAAATGCCCGTCCCGTTCATGGCCACCGGTCTGGCCGAGGCCGACATCGAGGCCGCGGTGAAGGTTCTGCGCTCGGGCATGCTCCGCGCGGCCAGCAAGTGCGCCGAACTGGAGGTGCGTTTCGGTGAGATGTCTGGCGCGAAGCACGCCATGACCTGTGCCAACGGCACCTGCGCCCTGCAACTGGCCTACGAGCCGCTCTTCAAGCGCGGCGATGAGGTGCTGGTGCCCGCGTGGTCGTACATCGCCACGGTGAGCATGGTGGTCGCCCGCGGCGGCATTCCGGTGTTCGTGGATGCCGACGCGGCCACCGGCCAGATCAGCATCGCCGACGCGGCACGAAAGGCCGGCAAGAAGACCCGTGCCATCGCCGCCACGCACATGTACGGCTGCCCCGTGGATATTGACGGGGTGCTGGCGCTGGCGAAGGCGCACAACCTGAAGGTGATCTTCGATGCCGCGCAGGCCCACCTGGCCACCTACAAGGGCAAGGGCATCGGCCAGTTCGGCGATGCCGTGACCTACTCGTTCTACGCCACGAAAAACCTGCCCACCGGCGAGGGCGGCATGGTCACCTGCAACGACGATACGCTCGCCGCGCAGATCAAACTCCTTCGTTCACACGGTGAAACGGAGAAGTACCTGCACGCGCAGGTGGGGTACAACTACCGGCTGAACGACATCGCGGGGGCGCTGGGCTGCTCGCGCCTGGATCGGCTTCAGAGCGAGACCGACACACGCCGCGCCGCGGCCAAGCGCTACGACGCCATGCTCGCCAACGACGCGATTGCGGGCGTGTCGGCCCTGGGCGTGACACCCGCCGCGCAGTCGGCGTATCACCTCTACACCATCCGCTTCGCGGATGGTCGCTTCACGGCACCCCGCGATGAAATCTCCAAGGCCCTGCAGGCCGAGGGCGTGCCCAACGCCGTTCACTACCCCAAGTGCTTGACAAACCAGCCCGCGTTCGCGGCCTTCGCCACCGAGCACCCGGCCGTTTCCGGCCTGCTCGCCAGGGAAGTGATGAGCATCCCCATGCACCACAACCTCACCGACGAACACTTCCGTGTCGTCCACGAGGCGGTCGCCAAGGTGGCCACGGCCTTCCGGCGCTGAGCGGGCTTCTCATACGGATCGCCGTTGAATCTCGTGCATACGGAGAGCAGGCCTGTCGGCCCACGCGGAGCGTGGGGGTACCCAAGAGCCTGACTTCGGTCGGCGATCCGTATGACTGAGCCGAACGGGGACCCCCATGCCAGATTGCAGCGGCACACTCAGCCTGGCCTTCGCGTCGCCGGGCGGTGCATCCACGGGATTGCTCTCGGTCAGCCCGCCCGTGCTGTTCTTCGTTCTGGGCGCGGTGGCGACGCTCGTCCGCTCCGATCTGCGCATTCCCCGGTCCATCACCAAACTGC